>JAFWMK010000016.1 GCA_017545585.1 Candidatus Saccharimonadota bacterium | reverse complement strand
TATTTAAATCAGTATTTAAACTACTTCCAGGTATTTCCGCTAAAATCCGCTCAGCTAAAATATCTCGTAATTTACGAATTTTTGTATTGTATACTTTCCAAGTTTCATTTTTAAGAACATATTTTAGCGCTGCACCAAATCCAATAATCCCCACTGTATTATAAGTACTACCTCGACGATGCTTCTCCTGATTGCCGCCAATTATCAGCGGCTTAAAAGGTAGGCCTTTTCTAACATAGAGTGCGCCCACTCCAATTGGCCCACCAATTTTATGCGCGCTAAACGTTGCATAGTCCAAATCGAGTGCTTTTATGTCTAATTGGATTTTACCAAGTGCTTGCGTTAAATCAGAATGAATATACCCACCTTTCGCATGCGCTTCTTTGACGATGCCTTCTATCGACAACAATTCTCCAATCTCATTATTAGCATACATATAAGAATAAAGTGTCGGCTTTTCGTTCCCACCTAATTCCTTCGCAGATTCAATTATAGAATGATGCTCAAGCGGCGAAGTAATAATTTCATGATTTTCAAAAGTACGAATAACAGTATTGTTTGATTCAGAAGCGCCAGAGGCAAAAATGATTTCGTCTAAATCTGCGTTGATTAATTTCGCCAATAGCTCGCGTGTCTCTTCAATTTTATTCATCGAGAGATGACCCGGCGTATGAAGTGCTGACGCATTAGCAAAATATTTTTGCTCTGCTTCATGCATCGCTTTTATCACCTCCGGTAGAAGCGGGCTAGTCGCCGCATAATCTAGATAAACCATAGTATGTTTGATTATATCATTAAATCCCTTTTTAACATAGTTACTATCTCTTCCACTATGGTGTACCATTTTAAATTTTAACCTATGGCGGCTAGTAGAACGGAACATACTGACGTGGTATAATCTATGCTATAATAAGCTTATGCTTAACAAAGGAGACTTAATGAAAAAAAGAATTGTTGCTGTCCTATTTTTGGCAGCTTTATTTGTCGCCAAGCTGCCGCTTACTCAAGATAGCTTTGCGGCTTATGCCTATCAATGGACGGTAGGTGGTGAGCAATTTGGCCCTGGCGGTTCAAACTCTGCTGGCACCGCTTCTTGGCAAAAAGACAATACAAGCAATGACGGAGGCGTTTTAACACTAAACAACTACCATGGTGGGCAAATCAAAATAGAATGTCTTGGAACTGAGCTGGGGCATACTTTTAACATCAATCTTGTGGGTGATAATTATATAACCGTAGATAAAGGCATTGGCATCCTTGCGCTTGAACCGATTACGTTTAGTGGTAATGGGACATTGACAATAGAAGCGGCCATCCCGATAAGCGCTAACGATTATATTATTGATGGTCAAGCGGGGAGAAAAATTGAAGGTAACTATTCGTTTGGCGAAAACAAAAAAATCGTTATAAAAACGAGTGGCGCTGCGACAAGTTCCAACAACGATAACAGCAATCCAACCGCTAATACCAGCAACAATACTGCCACAAACTCGAATAGAGATAGCGGTAGCTCAGTTGTCGATACTGATAATGAAAACAATCAACTACCAAACGGAAACTCAGAGAATGTAGATAGTGAGACGGGATCAGATGTTGCTACAAACGAAAAAGACGCAATCGACTGGAAGCTAATTGCCGTCGTTATGATCACCGTGGCCTCCATAAGCATTATTGTTATAATAGCTTTGCTAGTGCTTTTAGTAAAAAAAGGCAAAGCGCAGGCGACAGACGGTAGCAAGGATGTCTCTGATATGAATACAAATCCATCATCACAGCATTAAAAGATGGGCGATTCTCGCCCACCAGTCTCCTCTAAAAGATAAGACCCATAGGGTCTTATTCTTTTATCTTTTTGGCAACAACGCGAATCCTATTTCTTTAGAATCTGAATTCCAAAAAAGCGTACCATCCCCGTCAGTAGTAGTTACCGGACACTTAACACTAATCCCCACGCCTTCAGGTGCTCCTGGATCTTGGTCGCCAATGCATTTGCTATAGTTAAATTTTAGTACATTTTCAAGTATTACGTTACTGGCTTTTGTATTCGATGTAGTAGGCGTTTGTGCTGGAGCTGCAGGCTGCGAATTGCCTGCATCCGCATCACTCGCCGTAGCCGCACTGGCCATTAATTCGTCTATTCTACTAGTCATCTCACTCTTCTCAGATTCCAGTATTGCGATTTTTTCATCTTGGTCTTTCACCTGTATCTTCAAATCAGAAATTTCTGACGATTTGTTGTTCATATTCACCATCCCATAAACGCCAAAACCAATTCCACCAATTGCCAGAAGTGCAAAGATAATTGTCGAAGCAATTAGACCATTAGAATTTTTCTTTTTTGACCCATTCATTATTTCGCTAGACACAGCGTTTTGGGTCCGATCTGTGTTTTGCGATGTATGCGTATTTTCTTCCATGATGCTCATTATACCACAGTATAAGCATAATGAACTTTTTTATGATATAATTAAACTATGAATTGGGATAAAGTTACAGATATAATGGTCTATACCGCCATCGCCACCGCCGGTTTGCTCGCGGTGCTAGGCGTCTATCAATGGATTACTCGTAAATCTTTCAAAAAAATCGACAAGGCCTTACTTGCGCTTATCGTTCCGGCCGTGCTCGTCGTAGCCACCTGGCTAATTTTTGATAAAATTTTTGTTCTGAATACTCGTCCGGACGGTTCGGGCGAGCCCAGCTTCCCTTCCACTCACACTATGATTACGGCTACGATTTTCTTTTGCACCGCCATCGTCTTGCCTAAATATCTTAAAAGTAAGCCTCTCCAGATTTTTCTAGATTTAATCATGCTCGCTTTTGTTATTCTTGTTTCTGTTGGTCGTGTTCTCGCCAATAAGCATTGGACTTCTGATGTCATCGGCGGCCTTATTTTCTCTGTGATTTTTGCCGGTATTTACTTTATAATTGTCAAAAAACTAGCCAAAGGAGCCAAAAATGAGTAGCATTTTTACCAAAATCGCAAACGGTGAAATCCCGTCTTATAAGATTTATGAAGACGACAAAACCTATGCTTTTTTAGATATTCATCCGGAGACCAAAGGTCACACTCTTGTAATTCCCAAAAATGAAGTCGATAAAATCTACGATCTCCCCGACGAAGATTATGGAGCTCTCATGGCTACCGCCAAAAAACTTGCTAAACACATGGAAAAAGTCTTTAATAGTCGCACTATCTGGAAAGTAGTCGGCACCGATGTCCCGCATGCTCATATTCATCTCATGCCTTTAGATGAAACCTGGAAATATGGCAAAACGCTTGAGCTCACCCCAGAAGAATTTGAAGAAATTCGCAAAAAATTAGAACTCAAAGACTAAAAAAGCGCCTCTACATCTGTAGAGGCGCGCGCGTTTATGCGGCAATAGCGCATGTTTCGGCAACGTGGCTAATAATTATACATACTGCTACATCGTCAGGCGACGCCGATAACGGCGCCAGATTGTAGCTCTTAATGGCTTTTTTGAAAGCTTTTTTAAATTCCCGCGTTTCCTCAAAGCCGCTATCGCTTTCTTTGGCTTTTCTCACTACTCCCTGGTAGATCACTTTTTTTACCTCTTTAGTTCTGACCTCTGGACTCAGAAAAACCGCCAAAGTAAGCACTAAACTTACCAAAACTGCCGCCATTGCGGCTGTAACCTCGATGCTCGCCATAACCACACCCCCTTGTGATAAAAATTAATGTACCTAATATAATTATATCACATATGGTTATTTTTGTCAATAATAAAACGAAAACTCTCTAAAAAATACCCCTACATTTGTAGGGGTGTAAACTACTTTTTGTGAAGCACAATTCCCGAAATCATATTTGTAACCTGATCCAAAAGCTCATAATTTACTTCATCTCCGCGAATGGCAAAATTTATTGCGATTTCATACTCTTTCAGTGCTCTTCTAAATTCTCTTGCGAAGGCAAAATCTGGCACGAAATTGGAGTCTTTTTCGATCGCAATCTCCTTAACTCCTTCATAAATCAAACCTTTTGCCATCTTTTTTCTTACCAAATAGGATGAAGCATGTCCAAAAAGAAATACGATTAGAACTACCAAAATTGTTAAAAGTTGAATCATACTACCCCCTCTCACAGAAAGTTTTTAAAGTACCTCATCTGATTATGACACATGCACCTGTTATTGTCAACTTAAAACATGCCGTATGCTTTTGCTACCCCGCTAAAAAAGTGATATAATCAGAGTAATTATGAAATTTGCATCTAGTTACGAACCAAACCAATATGAAGCCGATATCTATGCCGCCTGGGAGGCTGCCGGCGCTTTTAATCCTGTCGTCCCTGCCGTCCCTATAGACAATAATAGCGACGGCATAGACGACAGATTTGAAAAAAATGGCCGTTATTATTCTATTGTGATGCCGCCCCCAAATGCTAATGGCAATCTCCATATCGGTCATGGCCTTACTGTAGCTCTCGAGGATTCTCTTACCCGCTATCATCGTCTGAAGGGCGAATCTACTTGGTACGTCCCTGGTGCTGATCATGCAGGTTTCGAAACCTGGGTGGTTTATGAAAAAGCCCTCGAAAAAGATGGCCACACTCGTTTTGAATTTAGCAGAGACGAACTTTATGCTCGCGTTTGGGATTTCGTCCAGATGCAACGCGGTAATATGGAGCTTCAGCTCAGGGCTCTTGGTGCTTCTTGCTCTTGGGATGATCTCACTTTTACTCTAGACGAAAATGTCGTCGATCGCGTTTATACTACTTTTGAAAAAATGTGGAACGACGGCCTGATTTACAGAGGCGAAAAACTCGTCAACTTCTGCCCAAAACACCAAACCGCCTTTGCTGACATCGAAGTAGAGCACAAAGATGAAAAAGGCACCCTCTGGGAGCTCGCTTATGATGATATTATCGTTTCAACTACTCGCCCAGAGACTCTCTTTGGCGACACCGCTGTAGCGGTTAATCCAGAGGATGAGCGCTATCAGCACCTAATTGGCAAAACCGTTCATCTTCCCCTTACCAACCGCGAAATTCCAATCATCGCCGACGAGCATGCCGATCCCGAATACGGCACTGGTGCCGTCAAAATCACCCCAGCTCACGACTTTGATGATTTTGAGGTCGGAAATCGTCACAATCTCGAGCGTATTCAGGTGATTTCCGAAGATGGCCATATGATTAATGTCCCAGAAAAATACGAAGGCCTCACCACCGAGGAATGTAGAAAGCAGGTCTTAAAAGATCTCAAAGACCAAGGGTATTTGAAAGGCGAGAAAAAAATCGTCCACTCCGTTGCTCATTGTTACAAATGTGGCACCGTTCTCGAACCAATGCTCAAAGAACAATGGTTTATCGATGTCGAAAAATTGGCGAAGACTGCCATCGAGCATCTCGAAAGAGACGAAATCAAATTCCATCCAGAAAACAAAAAACGCGTCCTTATTAATTATCTCAAGAATCTTAAAGACTGGAATATTTCCCGCCAAATTCCTTGGGGTATCGCTATCCCGATGTTTAGAAAAGTTACAGCAGAGGCTACCGACGAGCCAGATTGGATTTTCGATCGCCGTACCAATCTTACCGAGATTGAAAAATCCGGCGTTACTTACGTGCGTGACGAAGATACCTTTGATACTTGGTTCTCTTCTTCCCATTGGCCGATTGTTTGTACCGACTGGTCTGAGGAGAATCCTACCCCTTATTATCCTCTGAATGTCATGGAGACTGGTGCCGATATCCTTTTCGCCTGGGTCGCTCGCATGATTATGATGGGTCTCTATGTCACTGGCGAAGTGCCATTCAAAGAGGTCTATCTTCATGGTCTCGTGCTAGATGAGCACGGTCAAAAAATGAGTAAATCTAAGGGCAACGTGATTAATCCAATGGAGCTCGTTGCAAAATACGGTTCCGATGCCTTTAGACTCGGCATTTTAAGAGGTCGCTCTGCCGGCATGAACCAAGCTTTCTCCGAAAACTCCGTAGTAAGCGGCCGCAACCTTTGCAACAAACTTTGGAACATCTCCCGTCTCATCCAATCCATCATTGATGAAGATGAAAATGAAGGCGCGCCAGAAAATGCTCTTTCGAGGAGCATAAATGACAACGGGTCATTTACGGAGCGACCGAGCCCCGCGACGGCGGGCGCGAGGGAGCGTTCCGAGAAAGATGCTTTTCTGGCGCCCACTTACACTACTCTTAATCAAGGCGAGGACTGGATTTGTCGCGAGATTAACGATTGTATTAGCCAGCTTGAGACCGACATGAAAGAATATCGCTTTGCCGAAGCTGTCGAGACCTTGTATCAGACCATCTGGGATAAATACGCCGACTGGTTCCTCGAATCTCAAAAAATTTACCGCAATGTCCCACTGCTCAAAATCACCCTAGAACATCTCTTAATTGCTCTCCATCCGTTTGCCCCATTCTTAACCGAAGCTATCTGGCAGAATTTGAGTTGGACCGATGGGTTTATCATGACTGCCAAATGGCCGTCTGAGCTTAATTTTGACCCGATGACAGCCGAGCAGTTTGAAAACATAAGAACTATCGTGTCTGAGATTAGAACCACCTCTCAGGCCCTTTCAGGCACCAATAAGAGCAAAAAATATCCGCTGCTTTATGATAATGATAGCCTCGTAGAAGACAATATTCTCCTTATCAAAACTCTCACTAGGGTCCCAGATATTAATCCGCTAAACGGCGCTCCGCGCGGTCTCAGATTAGCCCTAGCGAATCACGAGATTTATCTAGATGTTCCAGAGCAAACCGTCAAGGATTATAAGGACGCTCTCACCGAGAAGATTCTTGCTGTCGGCCGCGAGCTAGATGCGCTCAATCTCCGTATGAGCAACCCAAACTACGTCGAGAGAGCTCCAGAGCACCTCGTCAAAGAAACTAGAGACCAAATCAAAGAAAAACAAGCTCTCATTGATCGCCTCAAAGCCCAACAGGAACTGATTTAAGCTATGAACGTCCATGATTTTGCAAAAGGTGTAGAAAAACTAGTCGACCCCATGATGGTCGGCAAGACTCACTACCTTCAGACCAAATTAAAAAAACTCCCCGTCTGTCTCCAGAAAAAAATCATCAAAAGCCATACCAAAAAAGTCCAAAGAATGCCTTTTGTAGTAGAACCATATTGCAGCTTTTTCTTCTACAGAATTCCCGATCCCACCAAGGTTGAAAAATTCATGCCAGAAGGCTTTAGACCGGCCAGATCCGCCGCCTTTACAGATGATAGAGAGGAATATTACGGTATCGTCAGCATGTTTAGAATCCATACTAATGTTTTTTGGGGTGCTAGAGCCGAGTATTATCTAGTGGCGGAGAACGAAAAAACCGGACTCTTAAGCTGGGTAATGATGGACTATATCAGCGACACCATTAGCTATGACGAAAAATCCGGCCTCAAGTCCCCCGATATCAAAAACGCCGTGATGACTACCACTTGCGAAGGCGATTTTCTCTGTGATATGGAGACGGCCGACAAAAAGAAATATATCAAAGCCGATTTTAACCTCAAAAATGCCAAGATAAGACCTCTAAATCAGCGCCTCTGGATTGAAGGTAATACTTCTATTGCTTATGGCCCTCGTGCCGGTGAAGAGGACGGCGATCTCTTTTCCCTCACTTTCTTCCCTGAAGAAATGCAAGAAGCTCTCGATATCCCTCTAAAAGACGTCAAGGAAGCCAAAGTCGCTTCCGATACTGCCGGCAAATTCGGTGCCATCCTAGACAAAGTTGTTTCCTTCCCTTACGCCCAACATATGCTCTCTGACGCACCTGGTGTTCATACCCACTATGGTTCCGAAAAAGCCCTAAGAGAAGCTGTGGAAAAGGTCAGATTTAATTAAACCAAAGATTCAGCTGTCAAATGTCTTGTTTTTTACAATAAAATATGTTACAATAATAGAAGTTTTTACCAGAGTAAACGTTGAGTTTAGAATATGGAGGTGGAAAATGGTAAAAAGTAGTTTAAACGTGGAAAGGGAGCTAAAAAAAATCCGAGAGGATTACGCAATGGCATTGGAGGATAGTGGTAGGCTTGGCATCTCAGTGAAGTCTTTGATGACTGATCAAGAATTAAGAGACATGCAGACCACCCTGCACTCCATCATTATAAATCTCGAAAACACCGATAATCCCAAAGAAGTTGAGCGAAGCAATGAAGCCGCTGTATTATATAATGCCATTTCGGCGATCTTGAATAGCTCGACTTACTAGCATCCCCCTTATTGCCCTAAGCGAAATTTGCTTAGGGCTATTTTTTGTTATATTTATTAAGATCAAACATCGGTTTCTTCCCTGCATCGATAATGCCCTGTGCTTTCTTCTCTAATCTTTTTAGACCCGCCTCTGATGAGGCCGACCCCACATGCACGGTCCGGACTACTTTATTTCCCTCTTTGTAGCAGACCTGTACTCCTGTCGCGCCCGAAGTGGTTTTGAACTTCCGAATATAAGCCATGTCTTAATTGTAATAAAAAACCGCATTTTTCACAACCAACCCGCAGGTTTTTTCACAGAAAACGTAAGCACTTAAAACTGGCCAAACCTGTTATGCTAGCAACCAACAAAACTAGCAACCGCACTTGACATTCGATCCCGCTTGCGCTAAAATCAAAGTATCAACTCCGAGCGAGTGGGCCAGAGTTGGGAGCATTAGACAATTATTTTCCGTTAAACGACTACTAAAAAAGCCGTGTTTTTGGATTCCATAAGCGAAATAAAATGAAAAGCATAAACGGTCAAAATAATGCACGTGCTAAAAATGCACAAAAACAGGGAATAAAAACATAATTTTTTTTGTTGTGGTATAATGGAAAATATGGAAATTCCGATTACTGAGAGTCCGGAATGGGAGGCGCTCCAAAAAGATCTGGGAGAAACCAGCTTTTTTAAGAGTGAACCAAGCTTCCAATACCTCGCCATCAAAAAACACACACCTAGCGGCCCTTATCTGTATTTACCTTATGGTCCCGTGGCTGACACTAGGGAAGGCTTCAAGCTCGCCTTAAATGATTTGGCAGAATTGGCGGAGAGAGAAAATGCTATTTTTATTCGTATCGAACCCAGAAATCCTGATTTTATTAAGATTTTTCCTAAAAACACCAAAAAATCCCAAGATTTAAACCCTAAAGAGACTTGGGTCTTGAGTTTAGACGGCTCCGACGAGGAATATAAGGCCAAGCTTCCATCGCGACTACTTAGATATTATCGGAACAGAGAAAAAAACGGCATCACTATCGAGACTTCCAAAAATCCCGACGATATCAAATATCTACTAGATCTCCAAAAAGCCTTAGCCAAGCAGAAAAAGATCAGTACCTTCTCGGAAAATTACCTAAGAACCGAGCTAAAACAGCCTTTCGCTACTCTTTATCTAGTAAAACACGAAGGTAATTTGGTAGCCGCCGGCCTAGTTTTTGATCACGGTGACACTAGGTACAACCTTCAAGGCGCTCAAACCGATGAGGGAAGAAAGCTCCATGCCACCGGCATCCTTACTATTCAACTGATAAAAGACGCTAGGGAAAAAGGCCTCAAAAAATTTGATTTTTGGGGTATTGCACCAGAGGGCGCGCCCAAAGACCACCCTTGGGCTGGTTTTACCAACTTCAAGAAGACCTTCGCGGGTTACGAGGTGGATTTTGCCGGTACCTATGATATTATTAGAAAGCCCGCCAAGTACAAAACCTATCAGTTAATGCGAAAAATTAGGAGACTTATATGACATTTGAAGAAATCACCGAGGAAGAATTTAGAAAATATGCCAAAAACAGCCCTTATAAGTCCTTTATGCAGACTCCAGAAATTGCTAAACACAGGGAAGAAAACGGTTGGACGGTTTATTATCTCGCAGCAAAATATAACGGCGAAATCAAAGCCGCCTCTATGCTCGTGGCCAAGCCTACCTTTCTTGGCAAATCTACTTTTATCGCCCCTGGAGGCCCTCTTCTAGATCTAGAAGATCAGGCCCTCACCGACTTTTTTATGAAAAGCCTAAAAAGATACGTCAGATCTCACAACGGCTACGTTCTTCATATCAGTCCGTATTACGAACTAACCGAGCGCGATCGTCATGGCGACGAGGTCCCAAATGGCTTTAACCACCAAAATGCCCTCAGAAATCTCAGAAATCTCGGTTTTATCGAGCTAAAAAATGCCTCTCAGCCCAAATATATGTATGCCCTAGATTTAAAAGGCAAAACTCCAGAGGAGCTGATGGCAGATTTTAAAAGCAATACCAGAGGCCACATTAGGAAAGCCGAAAAAATGGGCGTTAAGGTCCGCGAACTAAAAAGGGAAGAACTTGGTATTTTTAAAGATATCACCGAAAAAACCAGCCATCGTCGCGACTTTACCGACCAACCCCTCAAATACTATGAAGATATGTACGACCTCTTCGTCCCTCGAAAAGAAGCACTGTTCCTAGTGGCAGAAACTTCAGTTGATTCGAGGGCCTCCGGAGCGCGGCAGCGCGAGGATGAGCGCCGGTCGCCCGTGGCGACGGGCCGACCGGACGCGGCCCGAGAATTAACTGAAGTTCTGCCACTAAGCGCAGCCATGTTTATGCTCTATGGAGACGAGGTTGTCTATCTCTTCTCTGGTAGCGACGAAAAATACATGAAAGACTACAACGCTCAGTACGAGCTCCAATGGTATATGATTAAGTACGCCGCCGAGAAAAAATTCAAGCGCTACAACTTTTATGGCATTCATGGCCTCCCAGACAAAAACACCAAAGACGGTGTTTATGAATTCAAAAAAGGCTTTGGCGGTCAGGTTCTGGAATATATCGGTACTTACGAACTTTCAATCGACCACAAATTTTATCAACTCAAAAAATTCCTCAAAAAGCTAAAGAAAGGTTAGAATGCAGAATCTCGCCAAAAATCACCCAATTCTTCACATTGTCCTCAAAAACACCTTCACCCTTTTCAACCTTGTCAACCTCATCTTGGCTCTTATGGTGGCTTTCGTCGGTAGCTTCAAAAATATGCTGTTTATCTTCGTTGCTATTGCCAACACCTTAATTAGTATCATCAACGAAGTCCGCGCCTACAAAATCGTCAAAAAAATGCGCCTCATTTCCGAACAAAAACCTACGGTTTTAAGAGACGGCAAATCTATTCAAGTCTCAGCTGAAGAAGTTCAAAAAGGCGATGTTATCGTTTTGTCTCTCGGCGACCAAATCCTTTACGATAGCGTCATGGAAGAGGGAATTATAGAGGTCAATGAATCTTTTATTACTGGCGAACAGGATAGCATTGAAAAACGTCCAGGCGACGACCTTATCTCTGGTAGCTTCGTTGTGGCTGGCACTGCTAAGGCCAAAGTCATCCATATCGGCGAAGAAAATGCCATTACCAAGCTCGAAAAAGAAGCCCATCATCTAAAGACTGCCGATTCCAAGCTCTTTACTCTCATGAACAAAATCGTAAAATATATTAGCTATGCTCTCATTCCGGTAGGTATATTGCTCTTATGGTCCAGATTTAGGACTGAGCAGGATACTGCCACTGCCATCACTAGTACCGTAGCTGGCCTTATCAATATGATTCCAGAGGGCCTTATTCTCCTGACCAGCTCTGTTCTTGCTCTTGCTACCATTAGGCTGAGCAAGAAGAAAGTCCTCGTCCAAGATCTCTATTCTATCGAGACCCTAGCCCGCGTAGACACTATCTGCCTAGACAAAACTGGCACCCTAACTTCCGGCAATATGGTAGTCCACGATTTCATCCTACCAGATGGCGCTACGTTTGCAAAAGTCCCGTCTACGCCAACCTCGGCCGAAAAATCGTTTCTAAAGGCTCTAGGAGCCATTCTAAGCACTCAAATGGCCGAAAACGCAACCATTAGCGCTTTGAAAAAAGCATTGCCGAAAACGGCCAAATTTGGCGAAATAAAGGGTATTACGGATGTTATCCCTTTCAGTTCCGAACGCAAATGCTCTGGTTTTAAGACAAAAGAAGCGGAATATCTCATGGGCGCCATCGAATTCATCACTGACGATCAAAAAACTATCAAAAAAGTCAAATCTTACACCGGCGATTACCGCGTGATCGCTGTAGTACAAAAGAGGTTAGACAATGCCCATCTGAGACCCTCTTGCGAAGACGCGAGCAAGAAGAGCGAAACGCGCCCCGTGACGACGGGCGCGCGTGAGCGTGTCGAAGATGGGCGTTATCCAACCTCAGATGTTCTTCTAGGCATTATTCGTCTAAAAGACGAAATTAGGAAAAACGCCCCTGAGATCATTAAATACTTTTATGACAACGACATTGCTCCTAAGGTTATCTCTGGTGACGACCTAGAGACAGTAAGAAAAATCGCCGAAACTGTTGGCATTAAAGACCTCCGCGGCGTAGATCTCTCCACCGAGAAAAACCTCAACTACGAAAAATTAGTCCAAAATTATTCCATTTTTACTCGCGTCAAACCTGAGCAAAAGAAAAGTCTGATCGAAGCTTTCAGAAAAGAGGGAAGAACTGTTGCTATGACCGGCGATGGCGTCAACGACATTTTAGCTATGAAAGAAGCCGATTGCTCTATTGCTATCGGTGAAGGTTCCGACGCTGCTCGCAGAAGCGCTAAGCTGGTTCTTCTAGATTCCGATTTCGACCGCGTCCCATCTATTATCGACGAGGGTCGCCAATCTATCAACAATCTCGAACGTTCCACCGCCCTCTTCCTCGCCAAGACTGTTTATGCCACTATTCTTGCGGTTATTTTCGTCTTAGCGCCGCTCAGCTATCCATTCAGCCCTATCGAAATGTCGCTCCTCAGCTTCGCCTGTATTGGCTTCCCAGGCCTTGTACTTGCTCTCGAAAAAAACACCGCCAGGATCAAAGACAAATTCACCTACAACATCAAACACTATTCTGTTCCTACTGGTATTGCAGTTGCAATTTCTATGCTCGTTCTCTCTATTATTGCCACCATCAATGACTTTAGCCGAGCCAAACTCACTACTCTCTCCGCTATCATTGTCTTTGCTATCGATTTTATTCTTATCTACAAAGTGTCCAAGCCTCTCAATTTCTTCCGCGCCGCCCTTCTCGCCATTATCGTCGTTATTTTCCTAGCCGCCCTCTTCATCCCGTTTGTTAGAGATTTCTTTGAGTTCACTCTGGCCTTCTAACTTATGTTATAATTAAAATAACATAAGGATTTTTGTATAAAATGGACCCAAATACTAATCAAGACTCAAATACTCAAACCCCTGCGCCAATGCCAGAGGGAATCAACTCGCAATCTGCGCCAACACCAGAGACACCAGCACCAGCTCCGGAAGCTCCAGTGCTAGAAACTCCAGCGTCGCAGCCAATGCCGGAAGTCCAACCGGCTCCGCAACCAACATCCGAACCGGAGCCGGCTTTTCAAGCAAAAGATTCCATTGTAGAAGAACCTACTAAAAAGCCAACTAATAGAAAAACAACCATTGTCCTGGTTGTGATTTTGGTCGTCATCCTCGCCGCCGCCGGTATCGGCTTTGGTGTCTGGAGCGCTATCAACGCTAATCAAAAACCAGCTCCAGCTCCAGCCCAACCAGTTACTCCAACCGACGAACCTTCCGACGAATCGTCCGACGAACCAACCGCCGACGTTACCGAAGAAGTCGAACTTACCGACGCCAACATCATCAAAGATCTCGACCAAAAAATCGCCTATCTCCATATCGTCGATAGCACTACCCCGACTTTTAAAACTACGCGAGGCCATAATGAATCGCCACTTTACGCTCAAAATCCTTTGAGCGAAAGTTATAGACAATTTGTTACTGAGCGTTCTTTAAGCGGACAGTATCGTCCAGCCAACGGCGAAGAACTAGCGATATTGAAGGCTAACTATCCAGATTATGATTTTGATAGTTGGAATCAGCCTGGCATATATACTGAGGTTATCGATGCCAACGCTTATGCTAGCAGATATCTTGATTTATTCGGTAAAGAGCCGGATTATAGTATTACCCCTACCGACTTATGTCGCCCACATTTTCAATACGATAATACCACCAATCTGATGTTCCAAAGGACGATAGGCTGTGGAGACGGGACCGGACCATTCGTAACATATTTTTCTAAAAATAAATACACTACTACTAGTGACAATGTGTATGTTTACATAAATGCAGCTACTGTTGATTACGAAACTGGCAATATCTATTGCACCGCTATGTACTGGTGGTACGATGGTGAGCCGCAGCTTTGTGGTACTACTAATCCAGATAACTACTCTACCGACACCTACGAAACCTTCAAAGAATACGGTGACCGCACCACATACCGCTTCGTCTTCAAAAAAGCCGCCGACGGCACCTACTACTTCGACAAAGTCGAAAAAGTCTCCGC
This sequence comes from Candidatus Saccharimonadota bacterium, assembly GCA_017545585.1. Classification (GTDB taxonomy): domain Bacteria; phylum Patescibacteriota; class Saccharimonadia; order Saccharimonadales; family Saccharimonadaceae; genus Nanosyncoccus. Next base: position 3,248 of record JAFWMK010000016.1, on the reverse strand, counting down.
CTAAAGTAGAAAGGAATTATGATCAAGATTATCGCCGGAGGCAAAAAACATGAAAATTGGCTAAAAGAAGCCGTCTCGGAATACGAGAAGCGTTTAAAGCACACCCCATACAGTTTAGAATGGGAGTTTATCGAGGAAGAAAAACTCATGAAAAAACTCGAAACAGACTGGCCTTTTACCGGTCAAGATTATGTCATTATCTGCGATGAACGTGGCCAAAATATATCATCAGATGAATATTCAGCCAAGTTGCAGAACGCCTTTAACAGCTCCAAAAATATTATCATTCTAATCGGTGGTGCCTATGGTTTTCCTCCAGAAATCAGAAAAAAAGCCAACTTTCTATGGAGCTTTTCTAATCTGGTCTTTCCGCATCAGATCGCTAGGCTTATCGTTGCCGAGCAAATCTACCGAGCCGAAGAAATCGCAAGAGGCTCTCATTATCATCACGCTTAAATATTCACCTGGTGATATATTACCTTTATGATTCTATTGAAATTCTCGGATAAATATTGAGAGAATATGGGTCTACCGGTGCTACTCCGCTTTCAATCTCATAGTAGCAAGCTGCCGCCACCATCGCCCCATTGTCGCCAGAGAACTTTGGCTCAGGAAAATATGCTTCAGGAAGTGCCTTTCTAAGTTCTTGGTTGGCCGACACTCCACCAGCTATCACTACCGATTGAATATCTGGATATCTAGCTAGCGCCAAAGAGAGCTTTTCGCAAAGAATCGCAACTGCCGTTTTTTGGAATGAAGCCGCAAAATCTGCCACCTGTTCGGAAGATAAATGATTCTTAAGGTCATGCGACGGATGTGAAATTGGTAGTCCTAGCTCTTTTTGTACTGCTCGAAGCACCGCAGTCTTAAGTCCAGAGAACGAAAAATCTAACCCTCTAACTTTTGGATGAGGCAGTTTATATTTATCAGGATTACCAGAGAGGGCCGCTTTCGCAATCGATGGTCCGCCAGGATACGGAAGCCCCAAAATTTTAGCCACCTTATCAAAACATTCTCCCACTGCATCGTCATGCGTCGTCCCGACAATTTCAAATTTATTATGGGAAGGCATGTAGAGTATCTGCGTGTGCCCACCAGATACAACTAGTGCCAGTACGGGAAATAAAATTGGTGCTACTCGAGGGCTTCCGGAGGCTACGGCCGAGGATGAGGGCGCGAGCCCCGTAACGACGGGCGCGAGCGACCCGTCCCGAGAGAGCACCATTTTATTTTCTAACCAGTTGGCATACACATGTGACTTCAAATGGTGTACTGCATACAGAGGTTTGTCATGTAAGATTGCCAGAGTGCGAGCAGTTAGAGTTCCGATAAGTAGTGAACCTAAAAGCCCCGGCGCATAAGTTACTGCAATCGCATCAATATCATCCCAGGTGCAAGAAGCATCAGACAAAGCACGAGCTATGACTGGCATAATTACTTCAAGGTGCGATCTCGCCGCTACCTCTGGTATTACGCCCCCGTATTCCGCAAAAATATCAATCTGCGAAACCACCACATTAGAAAGAATAGTGGAGCCATCTTCTACTACCGCGGCCGCAGTCTCATCACAACTTGTTTCAATTCCTAAAATCTTCACCCCCTAATTATACCACAAACACCTATCTTATTGCTTGATACAACGGATAGCAAAGGCGTCCCACTTATTCCAGTTGTTCTTTGGAGTCACATTATTTGATTGCATACCAAAGCGGTAAGCATTAGTTAGGTTCGTAGCGGTAGAAGACCAGTAGCGGGTATATTTACCACGGCTATTACCATCTGAATTACCGTTACGGTCACCAGAGTAAACTATATTGACAGGGTATTTCTTGAGTCCACTATCATTGTTAGTCCTGCCTCCATTTTCAGTGGCATTCAAAGTAATGAATTCGCCATCGTTACCACCAGTAGGGAGTCGCCAACCAGTCGGACAGATATCACCAGTCACATTACCGCTTGCCATCGTAGAGGTGCCGTTACCGGCCGTTGCAGAATACCAGTTGTACAAAACGCCATAGCCATACCAAGAATTTACGCCGTTATTGGCTTTTGGATCTGGAACAAGATTTGGATTGATGTTATTAGTGTTATATTGAATCTTATCTACGCAGCTTGAGCTGTCATCTGTACACGGAGAATTAATTGGTGTCGCGCTTGCTGCTTCAGTGACGAAGCTTGTCGTAGGCGAGTTGGTGTTTTCGCTTGTAATATTAGCCGTGGTAAAGTCTAAGCGAAGATTTTCAATCATCCAACAATGACCATCAGCAAGCTTGGCGACGGCATAGGTGTTATTGTCACGAGTATCGGTAAGAGCTATAATGTTGCCAGCTGGTAGCGTGCTACATTCATTCCAAGTCTGCATATCACCGGTAGATGTGACCCAGTTTGCAAAAATATCTTTTCCTTCTACAGATAGATCATCTGTAATGGTAATTTTTTCTTGGGCACCGTAGTTAGTGCCTGAGCCATCGGCCGCGCTATTCCAGCCAGCAAAGCCGTAACCCGGTCTTCGATAGTCAGACGCCATCAGGTCGACCACCCCAGAAGACGGTGTGAGTTTTAGAGAAGTGCCAGATATTGCCCCGTTTGATTTGTAGCAAACGTTGTTGGCCGGGCACTTTTCTTCTTCCCACACCGCGTAAAGAGTGTTTTGTGTTAAGTTTGTATTATATGTATCCCCTGCCACATATTCAGGGGTAGTATCTAGTGGATTTCTACTCCAACCTAGGAATACGTAATCCAGGCGCCTTGGAGTGACACTAGATATAATAAATTGGAAAGGACTAACGCCGGTCACCGTAACATCGTCTGGGGCACCGATGCCGCCGTTAGCGTTATATGCGAGTGTACTTTGCTCGCCCCAGACTGCAAAAAGAGTAAGTGTGTCGCCAGGCATTAAGCCTAGCTCCATGGCGGCACCCGAAACCATATCACCGTTAGCAACTGAAACACCGGTGCCGTCCGCGCTTGTGTTCCATCCAGCAAAAACATAATTTCCATTTGTAAATGTATTTAACTTGGCAGTAACTGCATACAGGTTCACGTCGATATCGTCTGTCATCGTCCCGGTACCGCCATTTGCGTCATAATGAATATTGCCATTCAAAGATCGGTTGTCTGTATTTACTATACAACGCACAGAGAACGCCGCCCATTTATTGTAGGCATTTGCATACGTGATATTATTTGTCGAACTAAAACCAAGCCTGAAAGCATTGTTTGCAGATTGTGCCGTAGTAGTCCAGTAT
>JAFWMK010000015.1 GCA_017545585.1 Candidatus Saccharimonadota bacterium | reverse complement strand
TTAGTGATAGACTAGAAAGAGTACCGGCGATCCGAAGATTACGGAAGTTTCTGATGTATGAAGAAAAACTGGAAGACATCAAAGTATTTTCGTGTCTGCTGCCAGTCTTTTTGTGAATTTTATATGCGTTGGAACGCAATCTACCCATTGCGTTATGTATGACCTGCATTTTTTATGTCTCCTTTTATAGTAAAACTTCGTTTTTGTTTTTTACCACAACTAATCCACGTGGTATGACCTCTACTATTTTTTAATTTAGCATAAGTTTTTTAAAAATGCAAGGGTTTTTGCTTTACATTTTCAATTCGTTGTAGGCAGCGCGAAGAACTTCAAGAAGATCCTTATAATCTTTTTCGGTGATATGATTTATTTTAGCATAAATATAGATGACATTATCTACCACTTCGAGATTATAGCTCGGGTTTTTATCATAGAGAAACTCCATAAATTTAGGATTCAAAAGTTCAAAAGCCGGGAGAGCATCGCGAGAAGCGGCGTAAACTTCATAGCGATTATTAAAATCATTCCATTCCATTTCGAATTTTTCATAGGATTTGTCTGGTTTTCTACCGGTTTTGAATTTACGAGATTTCACTACTACACCGAGATAATTCTTTGGTACATTGATCTGTCCAACAATATAGTAACCAGGGGTATACTGACTTGGGGTTTCGGAATACGTATAAAGCTGAATAAGTAAATCATTCCATTTGCCGATGACGTGATTATTAATATCAGCAACCTTCATGCTGGCACCGCCAAAAATGAGACCACGAGCTGGCAGACAGTAGCGACCCCAGTCCGGACTATAGAATAGATTATTATCTTGGGCAAAAGTAGCAAGAGATTTGACTAAATGTGGAGCAGACTCGGTAGGTTGAGAAATTCCATCTAGCTTGAGAGTCTGTCCATCGTAGATAAAATTCCAAACCTCGCTAACATTAGCCACGTATTGGTGATATAATTTGTTACCGTTATCCTCTATGACTTCGTCTAGGCCAGCAAATCCAAAAGCAACCCGAATCTTGGCTGGGAAAGTGGTTTTTTCGTTAACTGGATTTAGTAGGGAGACTTTGTAAACTTGCAATTGACTGACTTTATTAGTGCGATGCATGTTTCTAAGAAGCTCCAGCATCAGAACAGCATGTTTATAATAATGGTCGGTGGTATAGGTCTTGATATTGTCTACTTTGAATTCACTCCAATCTGCTTGATACGATTTGAAAATATGTTCGGCGGCTTCGTGGATGCGTTTCTCGGCTTCAGTTTTGTTATAGTCCTTGTAGCCAAAAACGCCATGTCTTTTTCCGTCAAAAATCCCATACACAACAAATAGTATCGCGACAACAAACATAATACTAGTAATAAGTGGATCAGAATCGCCAGAAGAGCTACTTGAGGAGCTGCTAGAGCTAGAGCCCCCTCCTCCACCACCGCCACCAGAACTAGAACCGCCACCGCCAGCAAAGCCAAAGAAGGCTACAACTACACTAACTATAATGGCAGCGATATTCATATATTTATTATACCACATCGAGAATGCCGCGATAGACATCAACATAAGCATTTTACAATTTTTTTCCACAAATGTAAAAAATGTGCTACAATAGTAGTAGAAAGTAATAAAATCCGTAGTTGACATGTATGTGAACTTATGGTATTATAACTAAAAGCAATAATATTAACAGAGATGGGGGTGAAGGAAAAATATATGGACCAAAATGCGGAAATCCTCAAAAAAGCAATCTCGGGCAGTCTCAAAATCGTAGAACAAGACCGCGAAAAAGAAATCATTTCTCGAAGATTTGGCTTGAAGGGAAGTAAAGAAACCCTTGAACAAATCGGCGAAACATTGTCTATTACGAGAGAACGAGTGAGACAGCTAGAAAAAGCTATTTTGATTAGACTTCAGATTTCCGCAGAAGACAATCAAATTCCAGAACTCGCTCAAGCAGAAAAAATCTTGGTCCGCAATCTTACTGAAATGGGAAGAGTAGCAAAGCTTGATGCGCTTGCTGCCAAAGTTTATGGCAAAACTGCTTCCGCTGCTGAACAAAACGGGATCTATTTCATCGCTACCTTTGCTAAAAACCTAACCGTAATCGAGGAGAACGACCGATACTATTCCGCTATAGGCATTGCGGAATATGGCGACACTGCAGTAATTCGTAGCAAAGTAGACGAAATTGTTTCGGTGATTTCCAAAAATAAAGCACCGATAACCCTGGAAGAACTTGACAGTAAGCTAGATTATGAACATCCTGACCACATAAAAGCAATCGCGTCAATTTCCAAATCACTTGCTACCCTTGGCGGGGTTTGGGGCCTAGCAAAATGGCCTTCCGTCAATCCGAAGAATATTCGCGATAAAATTTATGTAATTTTGGAATCCAAAAAAGAACCAATGCATTTTTCTGAAATTGCTAAAGAGATTAAAGAGTCTAATTTTAAACGTAAAAACGTTACCGTACAGGCAATTCATAATGAGTTGATTAAAGATCCGAGATTTGTATTGATTGGACGAGGTATCTATGCACTAGATTCATGGGGTTACAAAAAGGGAACCATTTCCGATATTATCACCTCAATACTCGAAAAATCCGACAAACCTCTTTCCAAAGAAGAGATTGTTAAACAGGTTCTAAAAACTCGCAAAGTCAAAGAAACCACTATCTTGCTTAATTTACAAAATAAGAAGCTATTCAAAAAGATTGATAAAAATTCCTACACAAAAGCGTAGTGATTTTCTCTAGTCTGTGATATAATTGAAATTATGGAAAATGTCATACATTTTATTCTAATGCCAATTTTCTGGATACCGGTAGTAGGAATACTAGCCTTTCTCACCTATCGTAATTACAAGAAAATTAACAAATTGAAAGTTTTGAACGTAGACTCGGTGCTTTTGATGCTTGAAATTCCGCGCACCAATGACAAGCAGGAACTTGCTGCAGAGCAATTGTTCGCATCACTTCATGGAATTTTGCGCGACAAACAAGAGCTACGGAACTCTGGTGGCGTACAAGAACATCTATCTTTTGAAATCGTCTCGACTGCTGGACAAATTCGATTTTACGTATGGGTACCAAAGGTTTTACAAAGCTTTGTAGAAGGACAAATTTACGCGCAATACCCAACTGTACAAATATACAAAATGAACGAAGATTACGTAGATAATCGCACAAAATACCCGATCTCCTACATAACTGAGCTTAGTCTAACTGATAGCGACGCATTGCCAATCAAAACCTTTGACTCTTTTGAAGTAGATCCTCTAGCTGGTATTACCGGTACTTTGGCAAAGCTAGACCCAGATCGGACAGAAGAGATGTGGATTCAAATTTTGGCTCGTCCAATTCCGGATAGTTGGCATAAGGATACCACTGACAAATGGGTTTCTCAGATTAAATCAGGGAAAAAAATAATTACCAATGGTCCTGATTGGACTTGGCTGGTCGAGGCGCTAGGGGCGCTTTTTAGACCACCAGCGGGCGGAACTAATTCCGAAACCAAGATAGAATTATCTGAGCGCGCCAAAGCGCAGATCGCCAAGGCTGAAGAAAAAGCCACTAAGCTTGGTTACGAAGTAAAAATTCGTTTGGCTTACCTTGGGCAAAATGAAACTGACGCCAAGCTCAATATGCAGGCTTTGGTTGGTACGTTCAAACAATACAATTCTACTTCCATTAATGGCTTTCAACAAAAAGGTGGGAGTTTTAATGAAAAAGATCTGGACTTATACAAAACCCGTCAATTCTCCGATCACGGATTCATTTTAAACATCTCCGAGCTTGCCTCGGTCTATCATTTGCCACACACTTCCGTAGAGACGCCAAATATCGTTTGGGCTAACGCCAAGACCGCCGAACCACCGGCGCAGCTTCCAGTACTTACTGGTGAGAAGTCAATCGACGAGAATATTTCCGCTTTTGGCCTTACGAATTTCCGAGGCATTAATCACCAATTCGGCTTGCAACGCATCGATCGCTCACGCCATGTATATATTATCGGGCAAACTGGAGCGGGGAAGAGTGGTATGTTGGAGCTTTTGGCGCTCTCAGACGTTTTTTATAATCAAGGCTATTGTATCATCGACCCGCACGGTGACTTTGCGATCGACAATCTCAAATTTGTTCCGGAATCACGCGTGCAGGATGTAGTATATTTCAACCCAGCTGATACAGCTTTCCCGGTAGCTTTTAATCCTCTAGAATATTCAGATCCATCCAGAAAACCAAATATCTGTTCGGAAGTAATTGGCGTGCTAAAAAGGATGTTCGGCGATTCATGGGGCCCTCGACTTGAGCATATTTTGCGTTATACTTTGTTAGCTCTTCTTGATAGGCCGTCTACGACACTGCTTGATATTTCGCGAATGCTCACCGACAAGGAATTCCGCAAAGAGACTTTGGATTATTGTCAAGATGTGACAGTTTTGCAGTTCTGGAAACACGAATTTGGCCAATGGAATGAAAAGCAGATAAACGAATCTATTGCGCCGGTGCTCAATAAGGTTGGCGCTTTTACAGCCAATCCGATTATCCGAAATATTATCGGTCAACCAAAATCGTCTTTTGATATCCGTAAAATTATGGACGAAGGCAAAATCTTGGTAGTCAATCTATCAAAAGGTTTAATTGGCGAAGACAATGCTTCTATTTTGGGAGCCTTCTTAGTTACTAAAGTGCAACTTGCAGCTATGAGCCGTTCCGATATTCCACGCGTAGAGGATAGACGGCCGTTTTATCTCTACGTAGACGAGTTTCAAAATTTTGCCACAGATTCTTTTGCAGTGATTCTTTCCGAGGCACGCAAATACGGACTTAATCTCACCGTAGCCAACCAATACGTAGCCCAGATGACCGATTCGGTACGTGATGCGGTGTTTGGTAACGTAGGCACCACAATCTGTTTCCGAGTATCAGCTGAAGATGCTCCGATTCTAGACAAGCAATTTGAGCCGACATTTGATTCTTCTGATCTTTTGCAACTCAATAATCGTCACTTTGTGATTTCTATGATTATTAATGGCGAAAAGGTACCAGCTTTTTCTGCTACCACCTTATCTATTCCTGCTACGCCAAAAGATAATTTCTCTTCCATTGTCGAGTATTCACGCGTACGCTACGGCCGACCACGCGAAGATGTAGAGAAAGAAATCCGTGAAACGATCGAGCAGGCAGAACATTACAAAAAGAATCTTTCCGACTCTGGTAGGCAGCCGATCGAAGAGACGGTGTTCGTCCCTACCCATAAAGCATCTGATAATACCGAACAAAAACCGAACTTTAAATATATCCCTTCGCCCCAAGCGGAATTTAGAAAAGCTAAACTTAGCCCGAACGCTGCCGAAGGCAAGGAGCGTCCAGGATTAAAAGATCTGGCTAAATTAGTCGATATGGAAACGGGGAATCAAAAACAATCCAAAAAAGAGCAGCCAGGGAAGAATAGTAAGCCAAATAAGAAGAAGAACAAAGGTAGCCATAAGGGAAATACTAAAATGCAACGGGGAAAGAAGGCTATTAAAACTATAAATCCACACGTAGAGGTAGAGTTTCAAGAGAAGTCACCAGCTAGAGTGCCAACTTCGAAAAGGCAAGCTTCCCCGGTTTCCCTGTCGACCCCTGTTACCGACCCGGGAAACTACGATTCTAAAGATGTGTCCGCAGATGGATTTAAAGCCAAAAAGAAATAAAGTTCTAAAAAATAAATATTTTCCTAAGCTCGGCCTTAAAAAATAAAGCCGGGCTTTCAAAAATAGCCAAAACCAGTCATAAACACATATCCAGATTTATATAGTTCTAATGTCGCACAATATAGATTTTAAGACATTACGGTATTTACAAAAAGACGATTGTCTATGCCTTTATAATAGTGACAATATTCTGGTTATGGTTATATTGGCCGGGGAGCGGGAAATAATGGTAGGGTGAAATCATAATTTTACTAACGATTAAACTCACCTAAATCATCGGATAATTCAGACGGTCCGGGCTTTACAACGTCCGATTACGGCATTTAGATTTATTCAGGATTCCACTCGGACAGTTCAGGATCCAAATCCGTAAAAGTTTAAAGTATCCAAAGTGTTGTAAAAATTCCAATTTGGCTGGCTTAGAACGCCCACATTTGGCCGTGTCTGGCCGCTACCCCTGTTAGCTGTTGGGTGGTGGCTGGAGTTTTCCACATTTGACTTTTTCCCGCTTTTATTTCCCTTTTTGCTTATTTTCCCTGTTATTTTATATATTTTCGTTCCCTACTTTTGATTGATATTTGATATTATCCCCGAACAAAAACCGAACAAAAGAGAAGATAACGCCTATTTTAACAGGGGTGCAACAGGGGTAGATTTTCTTATCTCCCCTCCCTAATCAGTTTAAGTACCCTATTTCCAGTAGGCCTTACCATCTATTCGGACATCAATATACTGATATTCGGCCACCCCCTGAGATGCTAGATAGCGAAACATCCGTTCGATATCTTCGGCGGTGACACCAGTGCCGCGATCGATCGTAGTTTTAACATAACCTGGGTGTCCGTTAAAATAAAAATCTACTTCACGAATAGAGCCACTAGGAATAACGGCTTTGATTGGTTCTAAGTTCAAATCTTTCAAATCCGATTCTAGCCTACCGATATACTCAGACATTCTAGTGGTGATATTACCAGCTCCAACGTTTTCATCCACGATCTCGATGGTAGGAGAATAGGTTTTGACTACAACGGTAGGGGCGGTTTCGACTTCGTTCACTTCCCTTTGCTTTAAGAATTTAATCAAGAAAAAAATGCCGACACCAAAAATCGCAATAAAGCCTATTACAGTCATCGCTACTCGGAAGGTTTGGCGTTTTTTGACTTTTTTTCTAGCTTCTAAACGCTCAGAAGACGTCTCTATATGTTCCCTGTTCCGTTCTCCGATAGTACGGCCGGATTTGATTGTGGAGTGTTTGTGTAAACGACGCTTGGCGATTTTTGGCTCTTCATTTCCCACCTATTTGACCTCCTCTAAAATCAAATCAGCAAGACGTGCGGCGGCGTCGGAATGAGCTTCAGTATGTAAATGCTCAGCAAGATCAGCCCGAAGACGAGGGCTCCTTACTAAATGTCGGATAGCCTCGAGGAGTTCAGACGGATTTTTCATCATCTTAGAGTCGCTCACGACCACGGCAGCCCCTAAATCCTCTAAACGCTTGGCATTGGCGGTCTGATGACCACCCGGAAGGCGTTCGAATGGAACGAGAATTACAGCCTTTTGAAGTGCGGCAAGCTCGGCAATGGTAGTAGCGCCAGCTCGCGAGACTACTACATCGGCAGCTCCCATTAGCTCATCCATGGTAGTATTAAACTCCCACATTCGGAAATCCGACTCAAGCGAGGCGTGATCCCAATTTTCGTATTTTTTGAGATCAAGCATATTTTCATAATGTTTGCGGCCGGCCACTAAAGCCACGGAAGTAAACTCTAGTAATTCCGGAAGAATCAAGCGTGTAGTTTCATCGAGATTTTCAGAGCCCTGCGAGCCACCAGTGATTACTACTAGAGGCTTATCCGGATTGAATGAGAAAGCTTTTTTGAGCTGCTCGGTGTGAAAAAGACTGACTGGCTTAAACTCTGGAGCTACTGGGATACCGGTATAAACGTAATTTTTGTGTTTTTCCATTACCTCGGCGGATGGCGGCATGCCAAAAGCTACCTTTTTGGCTTTTTTCATAAGTAATCGGTTGGCGAGACCGGCTACGGAATCGGATTCATGAATGACATATGGTATGCGGAACAAACGGGCCATCATTCCAACTGGAAGGCAAGTATAGCCACCTTTTAAGAAAATGATATTCGGTCTGCTTAGAAGGAGCCGGAAGAAACTAACGATCAAGCCGCCGATAAAACCAATAAAACCAAAAATATTGCCAAGAATCAAATCCTTGATGGTAATATCGAAATGCGTAAAATAGTCGGAAAATTTCCAGCCAGCGTAACGATGGAACTTGCCCGACATAGTCCGACGAACACGAATGAATGGGCCACGGTGACCACTTCTAGACTCGTAACCCTCAGCCCACGATACGCCAATTTCAGAACAGAGTTTGGTGACATTTTTAAAATATTTAAAATCAGTCCAAAATTCCACCTCGGCGCGAGGCTTCTTTTCTAAAATCTCACGAATGACGGCGACGGCTGGAGTAATATGACCCCCGCTGCCGCCCCCCACTACTAATATTTTCATGTTTAATGCCCTCTCTACTAGTATAACACGAAAGTTGACAAACTTCACCAATTGCAAAGGCAATAAAGATCATTGAGGTACCACCGTAAGAGAGTAGTGGCAGAGTAATGCCAGTAACTGGAACAAGCGCGGTCATCGCCATGATGTTAACCACCACTTGAGCAAGTGTCCAAGAGAATATACCAACAACAAAGAAGCGGTTATCGTCGTCTTTGGTATGACCTGCAACCCTTAAAATTCTTAGCAGCATAAGACAAAATACCGAGAGGACAAAAACCAGACCGAAAAAGCCGAAAGTTTCACCCATGATAGCGAAAACCGAATCGTTGATAGATTCTGGAAGATATCCGGTGGCTTGGACTGAGTTGCCTATACCAACGCCGCCAAATCCACCAGTACCAATCGCAAGCATAGCGTTGTCTATATGATAGGTGGAATCTGATGATTCCCCGCCGGTCAGAGTGGTAACCCAGGCATTCACACGTTCCATCCGGTGAGACGACATTGCTACAGAGGCGACTCCTACAGCTATCACAATGACTGCCATTGTCAGATATTGCCAACTCGGGATACCAGAAACTAAGAGCATGCCAAAGATAATTGCGATTAAAGCTACGCCGGTGCCAAGATCGCCTTGCGCCACCACGACCAATCCAAGAGACAGACCACAAACGATAATTATCGGTATCCAAAATTCTTTAAAATCTCCAACCTTACCTTCTTCCCTTTTTCTGGCTAAAAAATCTGCCAGATAAACTACTAGAGCAAGTTTTAAAATTTCAGCCGGTTGAACGCTAACAGAGCCAAATTGAAACCAACGACATTCGCCGAGCTCGCATTTGACGATTGAGGCATTTGCAAGCGATAAAATCCAAAGTGCAGCCGAGGCCATCAATGCAAAAATCAACAGAGGTTTGGCGAACTTTTGTAAAAACTTATACGGAATGACTTTGAAAGCCAAAAAAAACGCTAGAAGCGCCAGACCGACCGAACGAAGTTGCCCCAAAAAGAAATAATTAGAATCATAATCAGTGCCATAGGTGGTATTAAGGACATTGGCACGCATAGGACCGATAGCATAAATTACGATAAGCCCTAGAGCCATCAAGCCAAGTGTAGTAAGTAGTATAACTAGGTCGGATTTGTGTTTGCGATTCATCTAGACAGTTCCCCCGACAGCAGCCAGAAAGACGCCCAGAATTGCACAGACACCAGCGATAATCCAAAAACGCATCACAATCTTGGCTTCCCCCCAACCTTTGGCTTCTAAATGATGATGAAGCGGTGCAGAAATAAAGACTTTTTTGCCAAAGATTTTTTTGGAAGCTAGCTGAATCAAAGATGAGCTAGTTTCGACCACAAAAGGAAGCCCGATGATAGGAAGGAGCAAGAGCGAATTGGTCATCATAGCTACCACTCCGAGCCCAGCCCCAAGCGCAAAAGAGCCGGTATCCCCCATCATAAAACGCGCTGGCGGTACGTTAAACCAAATGTAAGACAACAGCCAACCGACTACGGTCATACAAAAACCAAATAGTAAAATATTGCCTTGAAAGAGCGCAATAATACCAAAGGCACCATATGAAAGCATGGCAAGACCACCGGCAAGGCCATCTAAACCGTCAGTGATATTGACAGCATTCGAAGTAGCCACTACGATAAAAGCAAAGATAATAATCATACCAACGATGCCGACTTCGAGATTACCAATAAACGGCACTAGAATAGCGGTCCAACCAAGTTTGGTGGCGAAAAACCACCCCAGTGCTACGCCTACTATAGTGATAAGTAGGAACTTGACTGGGCCGCGCAAACCCGCTGCACCACGACCAGAACCAAAAATATTGATAGAATCATCGATCACGCCTACAAACGAGCCGCCTAAGAATCCAACTAGAGGTAACCAAGTCTGTCCACGGTCGAGATTAAAAATCCAGGTAACCACAGTAACCGAAACGATACCAATAAGGCCTGCCATAGTAGGAAAACTACGTTTAAATTTGTGCGCATGGAGCTTGCTCATAATTGGAAGCGCTTTGCCGTCTACGGTAGTTTGCTTTTGTTTTTTCCAAAAATGATATTTGTAGGCGAAATACGTATAGATAGGAGTTAAGATCATCGAGAGCAAAAAGCCTGCTAAGGCTAGTAGTAAACCGTAAAAAACCTCCTCATTGATAATACCCATGGCTTTTATTATACTCCTCCTGGTTTAATTTTTAAATAGTTGATTACATAATTAGACAGGACATCGAAAAGGTCTTGTGCTTCCCCGCCGGAGAGAGCCTGGCCTTCCCCCCACATTTTGACCATCACTACGTATTCTGGCATTTGGCCAGACGGCGCGATAAAACCAATGTACGAACCTACAAGATTGTTCATGGAATCATCGTAAGCGCCATTTACAATTACCTGTGCAGTACCAGATTTCCCACCCACATCATAACCAGGTTTGTCAATGCCAGCGCGAACTTTATAGCTACGGTTGTTAATTAATAAACTCCTCATGGTAGCGGAGGTTTCTTCGGTCAAAATTTGATCCTCGACTTTCTCGTAATTCTCTAGCGGTTTGATGCTGTTGTCCGATTCTAGAGTACCTTTGACTACGCTAGGAGTACGCCAAACTCCGCCATTTACTACAGACGAAAAAGCGGTAGCGGTCTGAATCATAGTAGCAGAAAGGTTTTGACCAAAGGTCATATTGGCGTAAGCGGCATCAAGACCATAAATCTCTGCGTGAGGCTCCCAAATAAAGCCTTCTTGCTCGATTAATTCGATACCGGTAGCATGGCCGAGGCGAAACTTGTCATTATAATATTGATATAGTCTTTCGCGACCCACAGGGGTGATTTCGTTAGGGTTGTCGCCGAGGAACTTGAGAGCTTGGATTGAACCTACGTTCAAAGACCAATACAAAGCTTCTCGCATAGTAAGGACTTGATCGTTGAGAATTGCACGCTGTTCTGCATTCCAGATTTGATTCCCATCTACAACTGTGTATGGAGTGTTTAGATAGGTAGTATCAGGAGTCATTTTTCCCTCATTGATAGCAGCCGAAAAGACGAAGTTTTTGAAAATCGAGGCTGGCTCATATGGGACTTCAGTTACTTGATTAATATAGATAGATGCATCTTTGACATTGCCGTAATCACCGGGGTTATAACCAGGAAGAGCAGTCATAGCAACAACTTCACCGGTGTTTGGCTTCATCACGAGAGCAGCGGCATTAGTGGCAGCAGTGCTATTAATCGCACCAGCAAGCACTTCTTCTACTCCCCTTTCCAGGCCGCGATCAATAGATAAAACGACGTTTTTGCCATCTTCGGCAGGGATTTTGACATTATCATCACCGATAGAAAGCGCCACATTGTTGACATCCGAGATAGATTTAAGAAGCCCGTCTTTGCCGGTCAAAAGATGGTTAAGTGAGCCTTCTACGCCGTACTGACCAAGTCCATCGGAATTAACAAATCCGAGAACAGTAGAACCGACTTCTCCTTCTGGATAAACCCGTCGGTTACTCTCTTTGAGCCAAACATTTTTGATTCCCTCACTCGCGATTTGACTAGCATTGGAATACGGAACGTTTTTGGCTACTATATAGTATCTTAAACCTTCCGCATTATAAACCTCGTCTAGATTGGCAGTAATAAAATCCTTAGCATGTTTATCTAGCGCGGTTTTGATTTCGTCTTTTGGAGTGACGGCCGGATCGATAATAATCTGGTAGACAGTCTGATTCAAAACCACTGCGGAGGGTTCATTCCCGTCCATCATATAAATTTCCCCGCGCTTTGCGGTGATGGTTTCGAGCATAGTGTGTTGCTCGTCAGCTTTTGCTACCCAAGCATCATGCTCGATGATTTGAATAAAAAATAATCGCACCACGATGATAGCAAAAAGCACCAAAGTGACGCGTTTTAAAATTCTTAAACGATTCATGACCACTATTCAGTGGCGTAGCCAGTGACAGTAGCGTCGGTCATGGCAGCAGCAACCGTGCTAGTTTTTGCAGCGGCTACGGATGTCAGACGGGCCTTTTCGACCGCAAGGTCATCGCGACGAGCGTTAAGATCGGAAATTTCAGATTCAACAGCGGAGATTTCATAGTCGAAACTAGTAGATTTAGTACCTTCAGCAGCGTAGATCAAACCACAAATCAAAGTCAATAAGATAATAATAACGATCTGAGAAATCGAGCCTAGACTTCTTTTTTCGATACGGACGGTATTGCGGCCACGGGCGAAGCTAATTGGATTGACTTCACGACGAGATGCATAGGTTTGAACGCTACTCATTTAGTTTTTATACTCCTTATTTTTATTTTTATTTTTCATTTTAATTCATAGGCCAGTGAGCGTCGGATAAGCAGAGCTATAAGTAACCTATTCGAGCTCACTGGAAGGTCATACACCACACTCGTACCCAGTGTGAAACTCTATTTTTGGCGGACCCTAAGGGCCCATGTCTGGGGCCGATTCTTTCGACCCCACGGGGTTATACATTGTATCTTAGTTAATTCGACTTTTTGAAATTAACTTTGATGGTTTGGGTGCGAGAGCGGCTCGCAACTACGATTTGTTTTGGCATATTGCCTCCTTTTTGTTATTTTGTTTTTATTTTTATCAATTCCGCGTAGCAATTCGCAGTTTAGCACTGCGCGCACGCGGGTTGATAAACAACTCCTCACTTTCCGCAGTGATTGGCTTTTTGTTCCCTATCTTCAGTCTCGACTCCTCGCCAAAGCTGGTTTCCTCTTTCAAAAAATCTTTAACCAATCGGTCTTCTAGGCTATGAAAGGTGATAATCGCAAGTCTGCCGTCTTTATTTAATAAATTAGGCAGAAGCGGTAAGGATTTTTCGATGATGCCCAGTTCATCGTTTACTGCTATCCGAATCGCTTGAAAAATGCGCGTAGCTGGATGTACTTTGGAATGTCCATGCGTTTTTGATTTAATCAAATTCGCTAGTTCCTCAGTATCTTTGATTGGGCGGTGATGAACGATAGTTTTGGCTAACATTTTGGCGCGTCCGGGTTTTTCTTCCCCGTATTTCTCAAAAATGTCAGCGAGTTCACGTTCGCTCCAGCGGTTCACAATCTGATCCGCTGTGAGTTTTTGCCGCTTATCCATCCGCATATCAAGTGGGGCTTTTTCTTTAAAAGTAAAGCCACGATCTTTCATATCTAGCTGCGGTGAAGAAACTCCAAAATCCGCCAGTATTATATCAAAAGTTTTTCCACTCTCTAAAAGCTGTAGCATAGAATTATAAAAATCATCATGTATAATAGTGATACTTCTGCCCTTAAACTTCTCGTTAAGATACTCATAGGCATACTCATCACGATCTATCAATACCGAGTCTTTGTAATTCTGTGTTACATCCAAAATTTTTTCGGCGTGTCCTCCGTAGCCAGCTGTGAGATCTAGGTATTTCTCACCAAGCCTAGGCTGAAGACCTGCCAAAACTTCTGAAAGTAATACAGGGACATGCAATTTCTCCATGTATATATTATATATCTTTGTTTGAGAACGCTCAACTAGAAACTTCAGCGGGTTTGTTTCTGTTTGATTTTTGTTTTAACACAATTTATCTACCACAATTATAAAAATTGTAGCCGTTGAGAGACTTATTGTGTTTGGCCTGTTGGCCTATAGAGTTTTATTGGGAGGTGTGTTAGAGGAAGGTGCGCGCGATTTTGGTTTCGCATCTCGCTTGAGATTTGATGCGCGCTGAAACTCCTAGTTGGCCGTTCTCAAACTTTTTTAATGTGCTTTTTTGTGTGTGGTTTTTATTGTTGTTGCCACTAACTTCAGTATATTATGTTTTTCAAAATAATGCAAGTGCTTTTTTGGACTTTTTTAAAGTTTTTCACACCTTAGAGTTTTCCACAATTGGGGAAAACTTTACCGAACAAAGTGGGGTTTACTTATTCCCTTTTTTATTTTAAAATAACCGAACACATGGATTTCGAAAGGTGTGTTATAATAGATAAAATAAGTGAGGTAAAATATGGAAAATTCTGAAACTAACGAACCGTTTGACGTGTTCTTGTGGGCGAATCAGGTGGATGCTATTAAAAATAACGTTTCGGCGGAGCTATTTCTTTTTAATAAGAACTATACGCCATATAAGATACGGTATTCAGACAAGTTGACTGGGGCGGTAAAATCAGTATTCTTGCAAGAGGCGGTATCTTACATTATCAACGAAGCTGAAAAAGGTTTGGAATGTCGCGACTACGAAAAAGCTGACGGTGAGGAGAAAGTTATCTATCGTGCTTCCCTTTCCAAAGTAGATAGGGCGGATACTTTGATTCACTTGATTGAGCACGAATATAAAGATATCGATTATTTCTCGGAAAATGAATACGATTTCAAGAAAGTAAAAGGGATTATCGCTAAATTTACCTATCCGGGTGAAGACGGGATGAAGACTTTTTATATCGCTAAGATTCTGCCAGCATCCTCGGCGCTTAGAGGGGCCTCTTCTTGGGAGATTAACGGTGAAAGCTTTGAGCCGTTTTCGGCGGAGATTGCGCTCAAGATGCCAGAAGATAATCAAGTGGCGATTGTGGATGATACAATAATTGTGTTTAATCAGGCTAAGTTCGAGAATTTATTCCAGTACGATTTTAAATCTCAAGTTTTGGCAGAAGCGAAAGCCAAAGAGCTCACCGAAAAATACAAGCTTTCCTTCTCTGAAGGATTGACTCTAGATGGGCTTTTAGCCGACAAAAAACCTCTGCTCAAAAAAGTACAAGCAATGGATATTGCTGAGGAAATGTCACAAGACAAGTTGTTGGATTACGCAGATGAGATGCAACTTGAGCTAATGACCGACGATGATGGTTCGATTATTATTATGGACGACAAAGATCTGACGATGTTTGTAAATCTTCTAAACGAAGACTATTATGTCTCACCAGTAAACGGCAGAAGATACGAGATCAAGAGCAAAAAGCTACTTGGCGAGCCAGACGGCGAACCACCGAGAGGGATATAGACTTATAGTTCAAAGTAAGTTGATTCAATAACATCGGTTTCACCAAAGGAACGAAGAGTGGAAATAAGTTCGTGCTTGACGAGTATGGCTGGGTCTTTCTCTTTGAGGACGGTTTCGATCTTAGCAAAGACAGAGTTATCGTCATCTAGAATGTCTAGGTAGAGCATCGTAGAGTCACTCATCGTGATTTCCTGGCGACGACGAGAGACTTCGCCGAATTGTTTGAAACCAAGTTGCAAGATGATATTTACCATTCCCTCATAATCGGTGACTGGAGTATCTTCAATGATATCTATGCCAGAATCTTCAATGTGACGACGGAGACTAAGAAGGTACTTAGGTGGTTCATCGATAGCATGCATTTCGGTACGCATAACGAGGCGCGGATAGTTGTGTCTTCCCTTGTAGCCGCGTGGAACAAAGACGCGATCATGCTGCCAGTAGATAGGCGAAAATTCTAAATCTACTCCCTCCAATTTGCTCTCAAACCGATCGCGGTCGTGGACTTTGCATTTTACAATCACCTTCTTCATGCTTTTATTATAACATAAAAAAGACCCGAGATAAATCTCGGGTCTTAAAGGGGGTTGGGCTCTGAGAGCCCGGTGGTGTGTTAAATGTAAATATAGCTATTGTCACTGTTGCCGTCATCCGTCATCACCACGAACTTCTTCTGGTGTCGATCTGTCGCATCGTCATATTCTATACTGGCGATACTATCGTCACCCTCTGGTGCCAGTTTTTTGATCATCTTAGCGGCGGTAGTGGCAAGCGCCTCTTCCCAATCGCTTTCTTCGCTTTCTTTGCAAACCGGCTCAGTAATCTCCACAACAAGCCAACGGGGGATTTTGTGGTTGTACCCACGGTAACCCACTGGTGTCGTGATACTCAGCAACGCAACAGAGTCGCCATTTGGACTAAACAAATCGTCGTCCACTTCATACAGTGCCTCGGCGACGCTGTTGAGGTTCGGGGCACACACACCACCAATAATGTGGTTGCATGCGGTTTTTAATTCGAACTGCAAGACTATTTTAGCCTTGCGTACTACCATAGAGCTATCTTTTTTTACTAACATAACTCCCTCCTTTTAAATGTGCCTGATGAATCAATGTGACCAAAAATACATCTTATGTTTATATTATAGCACATTTCTTATAAAAAAGCAATGGTTATATAATATTTATCAGACGTGCTTCAAGTGAACGGACTCCATTCCATCTGTTCTCGGTCGGCTGAATAAGAAAATTATACTGCTCATCATCGTAAAGGTTAAACCAGCCTTTAGGGGCAGAAAAAGCAATGGTTTTAATGATTTTGCCATCTTTTCCCTTTAGGTCTAACCTAAGATGAGAACCGTCCTCTCCCATTCTTTTACTATCTATAATTTCGGCGCTTTTAAGACAAAAAATTGGCTCTTCATTCCCTGGGCCAAAAGGCTCGAGAGCGCTCAGGGATTCGAGAAGGTCAAGATTAAAGTCTCCTAGGTTTTCAATATCGATATCGGCGTGGCGCTTTAAAAATCTATCTTGGTTCTCTAGGTGGAGACTCTTGTAATATTGATTGATTTTTGCTTTGAATTGACAGAGATTTTCCTTTTTGACTTGCACTCCAGCGGCAGCGGCATGACCGCCACCACCTATGATGACGTCTTTAGTGTATTCTAGAGCTTTGGCTAGATTAAATTCGCCAAAACTGCGACCAGAACCTTTAAAAATACCGTCTTCTATCTCTGATAAAACGAAAGCGGGTTGATGATACTTTTCGACGAGGCGACCAGCAATGATACCAAGAATACCCTCATGCCAATTACCAGTTTCGATAATAACTGGGGTGGTTTCTTTTCTTTCTTCTAGTCTTTTGGAGATTTCTTTGGTGGCGGCACGCTGTTCGGTGCGACGCTTTTTGTTGAGCTCTTCTAGGATACTGGCAAGCTTGGCAGCTTCGGTAGCAGAAGTGGCGCGTAGAAGGTTTAAAGAGGTTTCGGCAGTGTCGAGACGCCCAGCAGCGTTAAGTCTTGGGCCAATCTGAAAGCCGACAGATTCGGAAGTAATGCTTTTGACGCCGGCGTTTTTCATGAGTTCCCTGAGGCCGAGACGTTTGGTTTTTTCTAGAACGATTTTGCCGTAGTAAGTAAGGATGCGGTTTTCCTCTGTGATGAGCATGCTATCACAAATTGTACCAAGGAGTACGAGATCGAGGAGCCATTTTTCTTGACCTTCTTTGATTAGCCCTTTCATGGTAAGGCCTTGGGCGAGTTTAAAAGCCACACCAACACCAGCGAGATTTTTGAGAGTGCCTGGGCCTTTGTAATCGTGGCGGTGAGGGTTGATGACTGCTATTGCCTCTGGGAGCGCATCTTCGCATTCATGATGATCGGTGACGATAGTATCGACCTTCTCTTGGCTTAGCTCATCAATAATAGAGTGATTTCTGGAGCCACAGTCTACGGTAATTACAAGGGTGGTTTTAGTCTCTTTGGCACGAGTAACTAGACGCTCGCTCATACCGTAACCATCTACGAACCGGTCTGGAAGCATAATTTCAATATCCTTTGCCCCAGACATCTTGAGAGCTTGTTCCATCAGAGTGGAAGCGGTAACGCCGTCAACATCATAATCACCGTAAATTAAGATCTTTTCCCCTGTTTTGATGGCTTTTTCAATCCGGTCTAGAGCTCTTTTTAAATCTGGAAGCTCTAATGGATCCGTCAAGTTTTCGTACTTAGGGTGTAAAAAATCTTCCGTGAGATGGCGAGATTCAACAAGCTGAGTAAAAATTTTGTTCATTCTACGCCTCTGTTAATTGATGGTACGGTTAGGTTTGCTGCCCCTTTGACTTTTAATTACGATACTTTGAAGTTCCTTCAAAATCGGGTATTTCTTGTTGGTCTGATAGATACGAGTGGCGCCTTTTTTGGTCATAATAAGGAAGTTCCCTTCCACAAGACGAGTAAGCTCTCTTTGGATATTACCCGGATCTTCTTTGATTAGTTTGGCTAGGCCGCGAGAATGTATCTTAAAATCTGGGTATTTAGCAAAAACTACGACGATTTTGCGACGGACACGTGACGAAATGAATAGATCTAACATTTTACCT
Organism: Candidatus Saccharimonadota bacterium; assembly: GCA_017545585.1. GTDB lineage: Bacteria > Patescibacteriota > Saccharimonadia > Saccharimonadales > Saccharimonadaceae > Nanosyncoccus. Next base: position 33,958 of record JAFWMK010000015.1, on the reverse strand, counting down.
CCTTAGCTCACCCTATTATAGCATACAACGTGTGATTTTTACAACAATTTCTATGATATAATTGAGATATGTATGTGGAGGTGATACTGGGGAAGGCAGTGGGCAAGGGGGCGAGTTTTTTGACTTATTTTTCTTCCCTACCTCTAGAGCCGGGTACTATCGTGGAAGTACCATTAATGCGCGGAAAAGCACCGGCGGTAGTTTTTAAAAAAGTTGCTCAACCGGATTTTTCCTGCAAGGAAATTATACGAGTTTTGTATTCAAAGCCGCTACCAAAGCATCTTTTGAAGACAGCGATATGGATGAGCGAATATTATGCGGCGCCTTTATCTTCTATAATAGGGATGGTTTTGCCAAATGGGGTATTGAAACAGAGGCGGAAGGCAAAAACCGAACAAACCGAACAAATCGTAAGCCGTAAGCAGTTGCCCTTTCTCGGGCCGTGTCGCTCGCTCCCGTCGCCACGGGGCTCGCGCACTAGTCCTCGCGCTGCCGCGCTCCGGATTCCCTCAAAAGGGCAAACTGCTTCCGCAGGCGATATACCGCTTAATCCCCACCAAAAACAGGCTCTAGAAGGCCTCCAGAAGGGCTCAGGAGGCACGAAGCTACTGTTAGGCGTTACTGGTAGTGGTAAAACCAATATCTACCTTAAAATGGCTTCTGATGCCCTTTTAGCGCAAAAATCGGTTGTGCTTTTAGTTCCAGAAATTGCCCTTACTGGCCAATTAGTAACAGTTTTTAAAGATACCTTTGGCGAGATTGTTACGGTGATTCATTCCAAACAGACAGAAGTGGAAAGACAGCGAATTTTTGATTCCCTACTATATAAAAATGAGCCCAGGATTGTAATCGGCCCTAGATCTGCCCTGTTCGCACCACTTGATGATCTGGGATTAGTCATCATTGATGAGGAACACGAGTCCACCTATTACCAAGAGAATACCCCTAAGTATTCCGCGATCCGAGTGGCTTCCAAGATGGTTGACATTTTAAAATGCCCCTGCATTCTAGGGTCAGCGACGCCCGCGATTGAAGATTTTTATCTAGCCAAAAAGCGGGATTCTTTAGTGATTCTCTCTGAAAAGGCCAAAAATACCGCCATAAAGCCCGAAGTTTCAATCGTTGATTTCAAAAACCGGGACGAATTTTCTAGGAATCGATATTTTTCTAATTCTCTCCTAAAGGCGATCACTAATAATCTAGAAAGTGGCCGCCAAAGTTTGATTTTTCATAATCGGCGGGGGTCTTCACCTCTAACGATCTGCGAGGATTGCGGCGAGGAGCTACTTTGTCCTACTTGTTTTTTACCTCTGACGCTCCATGTAGACAAATATGAAATGCAGTGTCATACCTGTGGGTATAAATGCCGCGTACCTTCAGCCTGCCCAAAATGTGGGGGCAGTTCACTAATTCATAAGGGGTTTGGGACTAAACTCCTAGAGAGCGAGCTTTGCCGATTGTTTCCTAAGGCACGCATCAAAAGATTTGATGCGGATACCAAAAAAGGCGAAGGCCTAGACGAGACCTATTCGTCTGTAAGAGATGGTGAAGTAGATATTCTGGTAGGGACACAGACCCTTGCTAAGGGGTTGGATTTGCCGCTGCTCTCTACGGTGGGGATCGTACAAGCGGATGCGGGACTTTCTCTCCCTGATTTTTCAGCAGAAGAACGAGTGTTTCAGCTTATTACTCAGGTAATGGGTAGGGTCGGACGCGGACATCTGGATAAGGCCGAAGTATTTATCCAGACTTTTCGGCCAGAACACCCAGTACTATCGTTTGCAATCAACGAAGATTATTTAGGTTTTTCTGAATATCTGTTAAAGGCTCGAAAAAAGAGTGGGTTTCCGCCGTTTTTATTTGTGGCAAAAGTGGCCGTGACGATGAAAACAGAAGCCTCTACCCTGAAGAAAATCCGCGAAGCAGCTCGCAAATTCTCATCTGATAAGAGACTTCTGATTTCGCCGCCGATGCCGGCTTTTCACGAGAGAACCGCGAGAGGTTTTACTTGGGAAATCGTCGTCCGGAGTAATTCCAGAAAGGCGCTTCTAGAAAATTTTGCAAATCTAGACACAAACTTTCATGCTTCCCTAGATTTACCATCCCTTTTATGATATAATTGAGCTAATGAAAATTATTACCACACCAGATCGGAGACTAAGGGAGCCCTCTGAAAAAGTCAGGCAGATTGATTTTGAGGTTCTAGACATTATCAATGACATGAGAAAACTTTCTCTTGACTGGGAGTCTAAGCACCCTTATGAGCTGTCGGCGGCGATGGCAGCACCTCAAATGGGCGTAAATAAGCGAATTATTATCATTCGCGACGACATGGAAGACAAGAAAAACGCACATTTTACCGCCATGATTAATCCAGAGGTAACTAAGACTGAGGGCAAAACCGTGACTGATTTTGAGGGATGTTTATCTGTTCCTACTATCTATGGGATGGTACCTAGGCCGCTCAAGGTAAGAGTAAAGGCTAAGACCGAGGATGGCAAAGAAGTGCGAATCAAGGCCACTGGGGAGCTCGCACGGACGCTCCTTCATGAGATTGACCATCTTAATGGCGTGCTTTTTATCGATCACATCAAAGACAAAGCAGATGCGTTTTATTATATGGACGACAAGGGGGAGCTTCTACCGATCAAAGATTACGAAAAGGAAATCAAAAACAATGCCAAACTCTGGGGTAAAAAGTAAAATTATCTTTTTTGGGAATGGGCCGTTATCTGAGTATGCCTTAAGAGTATTAGAACAAAAGTGCGAAGTGATTTTTCATGCACACACAAAGGAAGATCTCTCTGAGGCGGTGCGAATGAAAGAGGAAAACCCAGATGCCCACGGGGTATTAGCTTCTTTTGGAGTTTTGATTCCCTCTTCTGTACTAGAAGTGTTTGAACCAGAAGGGATCTTAAATATCCACCCGTCACTTTTGCCTTTATATCGTGGTGCTTCCCCTATAGAATCGGCAATTTTGGACGGTGCTTCTGAGTTTGGCGTATCCGTAATGAAGCTTGTAAAAGCTATGGACGCAGGACCGATATATACTCAAGCTACCCTAGAAAACTCACCGCTTGATAAAGATTTGATCTACAAAACTTTGGCCGAGATGGGAGCGGCAATGGTGCTGTCTATTTTGGAGTCTGAAAAACCGATGGTGCCAGTGGCACAAGATGATTCTAAGGCGACTTATTGTGGTAAATTAGATAAAAGTATGTCGTATCTTACTCCAGAAACAGATACAGCCGAACAGACTTTGCGCAAAATTGTAGCTTTTCAAGGCTATCCAAAGGCAAAATATGAGTTTTTTGGTATAAAATGTATTGTTTTAGAGGCGCATATACTGGAGCCTGGTGAGACGGCGGTGATTTCGCTTCCCTGCGCTGACGGGACTACGCTATCTATCGATCTCTTGCAACCAGAGGGCAGAAAAGCGATGGATGCAAAAAGCTTTGTAAACGGCTACAGAAAATAATCACCCGACAAGTTTGGCACGATTCTGGTTGATAGCTTGTTTCATTTCCTCAATACAACGATTGACGATTTCGCGGTAGTCTGGGCGATTTTTTTCGAGCCAAGCGGCAACGTCGGCAGTCTCAGTGAGGTTATCAAATTCTTGGAGTTGCTCATCTGTGAGTCCCTTAGAAATCCTCTCGCCAATACGGACTTCTAGTTCCTCTTGGATATAGTTTAAAAATTCCTGTTTTTTGTCCGCCGGCATGCTTGACAGACCCATTTCTTGTAAAAAGTTTTCATCAAATTGCATAATAGTTTAATTATAGCACAAAAGGCTTAAGTTAAATAATTAAGACTTTTTGCGATTTTTTGTTTGAGAGCTCTTTTGCGATGTTTTTTTGACGATAACCAGTATCGCAGTTAATATCAGACAAACGATACCAGCAATTAATTCTGGTGGAGCGTAGCTAAATTTGCCACCAGACATAATATTAACAATAAAGATTTCACAGGCACCACCAAAGATAAGTACGATCCCGATAATTGCAAGAATCATTGCAATAGCGTTGCAGGTTTTTTGAAAGGTAGTTTGTTCTTTATCGGCATTTGTTTTGCTATTTTTATTGTTTCTAGCTTTTTGTATCATCCAAAAAATACCGCCCATCAGTAGGATAATACCAGGAGTAAACAAGTACAGAGAAAGTATGCAAATTATACCGATAGCAAGCATTACGATGCCAGGTATATATTCATCAAAATCATTTTTGCTTTTTCGTTTTTTGTTTTTTTGTGCCATAGTTTTATTATATCATAAGCTACTTGCGGTTACTACTGCTCTTCTAGCATATAGTCTAGCCATTTAGTACCAAATTCTTTGTTGGTGACGACTCCGTCTTGGTTTAAATCATCCTCGGCGTAATTTTCTAACCAATACTCTTCATGTTCGCTCTTAACAGCAAGATTACCACCTTCGATGAGACTAGTTATAGCTTTTGTGAGGTGGTCAATATCATAATCTTTTGAGGTGATGGTCTGAATTTTCTTTAATTCATCTATATCTAAGGTGCCACTATATTCATTAGTTGTGGAATGACAGTCAACAGCACTACAAAATCTGGTCTCGGTGACTTGAACATATCCGGTAGCATAGTTCAAATTAACCTTATATTCACCACCAGGAATACTGTTCTCTCGATACTCGTAAACAAGTTCGCCATTAAGCCCAGTGTCACTACCACCCTTAGTATTCTTAACAATAATAGCAATACCAAGACCAATAATTGCTATCAAATCTAAGCATAAGAAAATTTTCAAAAATGTGTTGAGCTTAGAAGTTTTGACAGTGGTGCTTTGTTGCATAACTTTATTATAGCATAAAAGTTTAGCTACAACGTGCGTTTCTTGGTTTCACGGGTGAAGAAGACAAGTCTGTCGTTAATCTGAAGATCGATTTTGCTCGTGGTTTTTAGCGCGAGGCCGCCAGTTTCACCAGCGACAAGCTCTGGTACGTCCATTTTCTCTTTCTGGGTGCTGGTAACTTCAGCTTCGCCGATAAATTTTTTATCTCGGACTACGCGGGCTAGGAAGCCTGGTTTGACATCACCTTTTAGTACTTCTCCGCCAGCAATAATAGAAGTCTTTTCAGTTCTAAAGACGCCGAGGACCTTCATCTCGCCTTTGTCCTCTTCGATAATCTCGGCATCGAGAAGGTTTTCCATTTCCTTTTTGGCATCATCTAGAAGTTCATAGATTACTCTGTAAGTTCTGATTGGCACATTATCACGCGCGGCCATTTTGGAAATGTTGATCGGAACATTCACATTAAAGCCGTAAATCACAGTATTTTCGCCGGCGGCCATATAGACATCATTCTCGTTGACATCGCCTACACCGCTAGATACAATATTGAGAGTGATTTCGCCATGAGTATCAATAAGCTTGAGATTGTCCACCACCGATGTAACCGATCCTAGAACATCGCCTTTTACAATTACGTTGAAGACCTTGGAATTGTCGGCTACGTTCATCATTCTTAAGAGATCGGTAGAAGTAACATTGGCGTTAGCAGTCTCGTTAGCGGCAGCTTGAGCATTAAGAAGCGCCATTTTGCGAGCGGTTTTTTCGTCTTTAGCCTCCATAAATCTATCACCGAAGTTTGGTAAATCCTTAAAGCCAGTGATGGTGACAGGGGTAGATGGAGTAGCTTTGCCTTTTGGCTTGCCCTTCCAATCTAGCATAGTACGAACTTTGCCGTAAGTGCTTCCTGCTACTACAAACTCACCGGTTTTTAGTTCCCCGCCGGTGACAAGGAGGTTTACGACCGAACCTTTGCCGGTCTCCATATGAGACTCAATTACGAGACCTTCGGCTGGAATATCGACATCGGCTTTTAATTCTTCAATATCGGCGGTAAGAAGAATCATGTCTAAAAGTTCTTCGAGATTCTGATTCTGTTTAGCAGAAATCGGAACCATAGTAATGTCGCCACCCCATTCTTCTGGCTGAAGACCGTGACTTGACAGATCTGCTTTGGTGCGATCAATATCGGCGCCTTCGCGGTCGATTTTGTTGATAGCCACAATAATCTTGGCATTGGCGGATTTGGCGAAGTTGATAGCCTCTACGGTCTGAGGTTTAACACCGTCATCGGCAGCAACCACGATCACTACGATATCGGTAAGAAGAGCGCCGTGTTGTCTGATAGCCGCAAAAGCTTCGTGGCCTGGAGTATCTAGAAAAGTAATCAATCTATCATTGTATTTGAGCTGATAGGCAGAAATATGTTGGGTAATACCACCGGCTTCGTCATCTACGGTTTTCTTATTTAATAAAGTGTCTAGGAGGGTGGTTTTGCCATGATCGACATGACCCATTACTGCTACTACTGGAGGTCTCAAAACCGCTTTATCTGATAATTCACGATGATAATCGGAAGTCTTGGTAGCGGTGTTTTTCTTCTCTAATTTAACATTTTTTAAGCCTAGCTCATCGATGATAATCTGAGCAGTCTCGTAATCTAATCTCTGATTGATAGTAGCTACGATACCGTTTTTAAAAAGAGTGCCGATAAGCTCGGTGACAGAAAGTCCGAGAGCCTGACTAAGTTCGTCCACAGTGATAGACCCGGCGATTTGTATAGTTTTTTCTTCTTGATTTTGCTCCATCCTACTCCTTTCCGTCTTCTTGGTGTAGGGCGCCGAAAATGGCGCCCTATTTGTTACTGATTTTGTTGTGCTTCTACTATTTGTTGCGATGATTCTAAGTGTGTACCGTACATAACTCCTCCGAGTATGACGGTCAGTACCGTTACGAAAAATATAATTTTTTTGATTAAAACTTTTTTTCTGTACTCTCGTACAGCTTCAACCAAAGGATCGCAATAGTCGTCTTCGTCATCGCGCAATTTTATCATTGCTTGGTACCCCCTTTACGAAAAATGAAATGTACCAACAGTAACCTTATTATTATACCACAAGGGACATGCTTTTTGCAAGATGGGCGCCAAAAAAGGGTCACAGCTCTTGCAAAAAAAATAAAAGCAAGGTATAATGAAGACACGTAATCCCGGGTAGCTCAATGGTGGAGCAAGAAGCTGTTAACTTCGAGGTTGCTGGTTCGAGTCCAGTCCCGGGAGCCAAAATTTGATGATAAAACCGCCCATCTGGGCATTTTTTCATTCTCGCTCATCGATTAGATGCGCTTCGAATGAAGAAAATACCCATCTAGGCGGTTTTATTTATCAAATTTTATGTGCGTCTCGAGGGACTGGGCGAGAACCAGCGAAGCTGGTTCGGATGTCGTAGGAGACGAGCGAAAATCCCAGATTTATCTGGGATTTTCCGAGTCGACGCCCGACATCTAGCTTTTGCGCTAGCAAAAGCTAGTGACCAGTCCCGGGAGCCAAAATTCCAAATTAAAAGCCGCTGAATACGGCATTGTTTGATATTGTTTGATATAATGTAAGTATATTCGGGGATTTCCCGCACCCTAGCCTAAAAGGCTAGGGTGAATTTTTTATTTAAGCGGCGTATGCCTCATTAAATAGATGGGGTAAAAAATTGGGGGCTTGGCCTTTTGCTCTTCGACAAAAGGTCGCCCTCATTGATTACATTGTATCATGCTTACTTTTTAAAGTCAAGCAATTGTTGCTCTCTAGTGATAACCTTTAGATTGCGTACCCGTCTTGATGTTCCAAACAACTTCTCCAAAGCCGTTTTTGTTTGGTCAGTCGGTATCTTAGTGCGTCTTAGATCTATAATGATATTTTCTGATTGTTTGGCCGCTCGTTTAAAAGCATGTTCAACGGTAACGCGACTTTTGCCCTGAGGGCTTTTCATCTCCCAGGCTTTGCCGTCCATCATGAAATCCGGAGTTTTCGCTTTTGGAGTATTGGAAGGCGGAATCAGTTCAATATTGTAGCCTAAATTGGTGAAAAACACTACCGTGTCGTTTTCGTGCTTTTCCAGGCTGACGCCATTTGGTGTGATTTTCCCAATTTTCATTACTCTATTTTATCATGTTTTAAGATGCTAGAACAGAGGTTTTATCTGATAGAGAAAGAATATTTCTGGGATTTTCCGAGGCGACGCCCGACATCTAGCTTTTGTGCTAGCAAAAGCTAGCGACCAGTCCCGGTATCTACACGCAAAACCCGTAAAACTGCAAAAGTCTTCTCCGTTAAGAACGGACAGGTATAACTTCATACGTAGATGTTGCGGTATCTATATAAAATGTCTTCCACTCTCGGTATATACTATCAACAAAAGATGTCTTCAACCTTCGTCCATCATCAGTTATCATTTCAACGCCATCAAGAGATATTCCATTAGTGGTTAACTTGCCCATTTTTAGTTCGCCTTCTTGTATAGGTGAGGCACCTCTACCTGCAACCTCACGCTTGAGTAATTGAACTTCACTTCCAGCCTTTAAGCCGAGTGATTCGTTTAGAGCCTTCAGCATCTCCGTATTATCGCCCTCAATTTTTTTGGCCTGGTCTCGTGCTTTCTCAATCCTATATACTCGCCCATCAGCATCTATGAACCTTACCTCATTATTCACACCTCTTTGCTCATTGCCTTTTGCGTCCTTTCTCACAATGGCGTGCGGGATTATAGATACTTTTTTTATCCCGCCAGAAACAGAGATGGTTCTACCAGGATTCATTGGGTCGTTTGTTCTTTGTAACTGCAATGGCTCTCCGAGCATAGCAGTTTTACTCAAATACCCGTCTATCATATCCCCTACTTTTGCTCGTCCCATAACGTTGTTTGGCCTACTAAGCAACGTAAACCTGACTCTGGTGCCTTCTTCAAGTCCTAGAACTTCCGAAAAATCCTCTCCCATTTCTATTGATTTTTCAAACTTTGTGCTAAGCCTACCGTCTCCAGAATTTTCCGTCGGAGTGAAAAAATCATTATAGTGTCTCAACACATAATTTCTCGCAAAACCATCAGCCATTCGCTCGCAATGCATTTCTCGATATTTTCTTGACTCTACTAATTTCAATTGTTTGCCATTATGTATTCCCATACCACTAAATCTAGAATCAAACCTCTTATGTAGGTTTTCCATATCTTCTTTAGTGGTATCATACGCCTCGATTGCTCCAGGCACGGGCATCGTCATCTCATCTCTCCGACGGCTCTCACGATTTAGAATGAAAGCCTCTTTTAAATCTCCATTATTAGCATCTAGATAGTTCCGCTTGAAATCTAAAGCGTGGCCAAGTTCGTGCAGCAGTAGAAAAGAAGTCATAAATTTTTTATTCTTCAGCGCCTCGTTCGCATCAACACCAACCTTCATGGCAATCTCTTTAACTGATTGAGCAAGTGCAAGAGCATCCCCACCACCTTCAGTCCCGTCAAAATACACCTCAGGTTCATTAAAATTAAATTTTACTATCGGCCTATACTGGCCATTTTCCATAGCCAGAGGGCTAAAAAACGCATTGGGCTTTCCGTTTTTGGTTTCTCGTCTAGTGTCAAAATTTATTAGTTCAACATTGTCCAAATCTGGGAATTCTGTCAGTATATCTTTATACAAATCCGCCAAATCCTTATCTTTTTCTAATAACATTTGATAGTTTTTGCTACGGCGGTCTATGTTGTATGCTCTAGTATTTTCAGAGTTTATGCTCTCTGCCCGCTCAAAAATAGCCTGATATTTTCGCCCGCTCGTATCAATCATACCATCAGCATCAGCATCATCTTCGTCAGTAAGATTATTGGCAGATTCTTTGGCGGGCATTTTATCTGCCATTGCTGCAACTTCCTCCCATCCAGTAGGATGACCATTGTCTTGTTCTGATAAATTTAATCTTTCGCTACTACTCATTTTTTCTCGCTTGCTTTATTTTATTATACCAGAAAAAGACAACTTTTTAGGCATAAGTATGATAGAATATATGATATGAAATCGTTTGAAAGAAGCTATAGAAGTGCCGACTTAGACCAAAGAAATCCAGAACATCTCAACCGTGAAACAGCAGAGTTTTCCTGGGACGACTTAAGTAAAGTGCCATTCAGAGGCAATCAACAAAATGGACAGGTAAACTCCAAAGATGCCGTGAAATCCGTAAAAGAGATGAAGGCTATAATCGACAGTCTACCTTCAGATGTGGACGACGAAATTAAACGAGCGGCGGGGGCTGTGGAAGCAAGACGGCAAGCTCAAGAAACATTTAATAAGATGCGGGATGTTGGCTCATTCGGTAGAGGCTCTCGCAACGAAAGGAATATCCCACCAGCAAAAGAGCATCCGATAGATGAAGATGATTTTAATAAAAGCCTATCAGATATTAGTGCGACTTTTTAGGCTTCAAATTTGCATTTTTTGGCATTGTTTGCTATAATAGAAACATATTCGGGGATTTCCCGCACCCTAGTCGCAAGGCTAGGGGAAATTTTTTATTCACCTAGATACAGACTACGGAAACCGACCTTCGGCCTCCAGCCACGAATTCTCGCTTCGCTCGAATCGAGTCCAGTCCCGGGAGCCATTCAAAAGCCCTTCGGGCTTTTTTTGTTTTAAAATGTTATAATAAAAGTATTAACTAATTTCATGGAGGAGTGAGCCTATGAAAAAGAATACTAAAATCATCATCGCTATAGTAGCAGTTCTAGTTGTAATAGCTGGGGTGGTTGCAGCGATTTTAATCATCAACACCAAAAAGGATCCTTTGATTGGCTCATGGGCTAACGGTTCGTATGTTTATACTTTCAATGAAGACAAAACTTGTTCATATGGCTATGGCAGTGCTGGAGCAATGAAATGCACCTACGAAACAAATGGCGACAAAATTTCAATTCTATATGATGGCAATACCGCTCCGTTTGAAACGACTTATTCCATCAATGGTAATGAACTGAATGTGATAGACTCGTTTGGAAATGACACTATCTATACCCGAAAATAGACTTGTTTTAGTGGTATAATAGAGACATGAAACGGAGTTACAAAAATATCGTTCTTGTTTTGGCGGTTTTTGTGATCCTAATCACAGGAATTGTTGCGCTGGTCATCAATTTAAAATCACGAGAAAACAAGCATTATACTGTAGTGGCTTCAAATTTTGCTAGCTATGATTTTGCAAGAGCGGTGACGGGTGACGCGACGGAAGTAAAAATGCTTTTAAAGCCCGGAGCCGAAGCTCACGATTTTGAACCGACGCCAGAAGATATTATTGATATCAAAAATGCCGATTTATTTGTATACGTTGGCGGCGAAAGCGAGGAGTGGGTAGAAAAAATTCTAGAGTCCAATAATATTTCTCCTGACAAAACTCTGAAACTCATGGATGAGGTGGATTTAATTGAGGAAGAGGGGGAGATGGAATACGATGAGCACATTTGGACTAGCCCCAAAAATGCCACCATTTTAGTCCAAAAAATCGCCAACAAACTGACTAAAATCAACCCTCAAAAGACTGACAAATACACCGATAATGCTAACCGATACATAGAGAGATTAAACAGAATCGACGAGGGTTTTCGCAACATTGTTTCTAAGGCCGATAAGGATGAGTTGATTTTTGGGGATCGCTTCCCTTTCTTATATTTTATACGAGAATACGGACTTAAATACGCGGCGGCTTTTCCAGGTTGTTCTGAGCAAACTGAGGCGGATGCAGCCACGATTGCAAGATTGATAGACCGAGCCAAGGCCACAAATGCAAAGGTAATCTTAAAAATAGAGCTGACGTCGGATAAAATCGCCAAAACGATCGCTGAGGCAACGGGGGCTACAGTGATGGAATTTTCAGCGGTTCATAATGTCAGTAAGGGAGATTTTGAAAATGGCGTAACTTATGCCGATTTGATGGAGCGAAATATCAAAGTTCTAGAAGAGGCACTAAAATGAACCTGATTTCTATTCACAAGCTTCGACTAGGTTTTGGAAAAAATATTGCGGTTTCTAACAGTGATTTTGAAATTAGTAGCGGTGATTTTGTCTGCATCGTGGGGGCAAATGGGTCTGGTAAGACTACTTTAATTAAAGCCATTTTGGGGCTAGTTTCGCCGATTTCAGGGACGATTAAATTTGGCGATGGGCTTTTTTCAAAAGAAATTGGATATTTACCGCAAGAGCTGAATTTAGAGCAAAATTTCCCGGCATTGGTCTCTGAAGTGGTGCTTTCGGGGTGTCTTTCTAAAATGCGCCACCGGATTTGTTATAACGAAGTTGAAAAACAAAAAATGCAAGAAATCTTAAAAAGACTCGGCATTTTAAAATTGAAAGATATGAGCTTTAACGAGCTTTCGGGTGGACAAAAGCAAAAGGTTCTACTAGCTAGGGCGCTGGTGAGCGAGCCCAAACTATTAATTCTAGATGAGCCATCAAATAATTTAGACCATGCGTCCCGGGAAGATTTTTATCAAATTTTAATGGATCTTAACCAATCCAAAGGAATCACGATTTTGATGGTAACGCATGATTTAGATAAAAAAGATTTGATTGGTAATAAAATTATAGCGATTGAAAATACAGAAGCTAAATTATATACTACCAAAGAATATCTTGGGAGGTTTAAATGATTGAGATGTTTTCTTATCCTTTTATGGTGCGGGCGCTACTGGTTGGAATTTTGATTTCGATTCCGGCAGCGCTGGTTGGCGTATCGCTAGTTCTTCGCAAAAATTCAATGATTGGGGATGGGCTGTCACATGTCGCCTTTGCAGCTTTTGCACTTGCGGCAGTACTGGGACTTACGCCTTTATGGTTCGCCCTACCAGTAGCGATTATTGCCTCGTTTTTGATTCTAAAAGTAGACAAAACGCACAAAATCTACGGTGATTCCCTGATTGCACTACTTTCTACTTCGGCGTTAGCAATTGGAGTAATAGCAATTTCGGTAGCGGGGGTAAATATTGATCTGAATAGCTATCTGTTTGGAAGCGTACTCGCAGTTTCTGATACAGAGGTGATCATCTCTCTAGTCGTAGCGGCGATTTCGGTGATTTTATATCTGTTTTTGCACCATCGGATCTTTGCAATCACCTTTGATGCGGATTTTGCAAAGGCAATCGGTATCAAAACTAGCTTTTATGACGTAGCTTTTGCAATAATTTGCTCTCTGACTGTAGTAGTAGGGATGCGTTTGCTCGGGGCGCTACTTATTTCCAGTCTAATCATCTTCCCTACACTAATCGCAATGAAACTCGCTAGGTCTTTCAAGTGGACCGTGATTATTGCCGCGATAGAAACAGTGATAGCTTTTATGATTGGTCTGGTACTTTCTTACGCATTTTCACTACCAACTGGTGCCACGGTAGTGGTAACACATCTTACAATTCTGATACTAATTTCTATTTTTCTTTGTGGAAGAGGTTCCAACAAGCAAATTCAATAATAGTGAATACAGTCATAAAAACGATTGGCATCAAAACGTCTTCTTTAACAGTGTAATTGAAGGTGTTTCCAGAGATCGCAGCGAATAAAAGATCCATCAGTGGCCAAATAATCAATGCTACAATGATGCTACCGATTAATGATACAAAAAAGAATTTTATAGTGCGTTCTGGTGTAAAAAGATTTTTCATAAGTTTATTATATCATACTTGATAATAAATTGCTCTAGATAAAATGGTACTGCTTGCATATTACCCCTATCTTCTATATAATCAGGGGTAATAATAATTTAAGAGGTGTTGTATGAAAAAACTATCAATTCTCACTACGCCGGCCGTTATGCTTGGCGTGGGTGTTTTGTGTGCTCCGCAAGCTCTTGCTGCTAGCTACACGTTAAGTCAAACTAATATCGAGGCGGCGGCTGGCGCTGCTGGGATCAAACAGAATGGTATCTTTTGCGATAGCAATGGTGGCTACGATCCATTTTGTAGCCTCGATCCAGGCGACTGGACACAAGATGGCAATATTAATCTCACTACCGTTCAGGTCGGTGGTAATCCTATTAATGGACTAGTAATTAACAACAACGTCAATATTACTAATTCTGGCGATTCTACCATCACCGGCAATATCGATATCAGCGGTGCCGAAGTCACTCTTAAAGATTTGAATGTTAATGGTAGCGTTAACGTACGCGATGCTAACGCCGAAGTTACTATTGACGGTGGTAGCTACACCAACGAAGATGCGGGTGGTGCGCTTAATGTAGACAATGCCAAGTCTGTTGAAATCAAAGACGCTGATTTTAAAGCTGGTGGAGCTAATGGAGCTAGTGCGGCCTATATCGGAGCGGGAGAAATCACTGTCACCAATGGCTCTTTCACTTCTGAAGGAGATAATGGTATCGAATTCTATGGACTTAATTCTCTAAAAATTTCTGGTGGTACCTTTACTGGCGCAGCTTCTGGCATCGCATTTGATGGAGCGCCGGATGCTGGCAAAGTTACTTTGACTGGCGGCACTTTTACTGGTACTGGCGCGAATGGCAAGGCCATAAATATTTATGGCACTGACGATGCCACAGTTATAACTGGAATGGTTGCTACTGGTTATCATTTCACTAATAGCACCGTAGGTACGGAAACTGGTAGTCCGGATAGCGCTTACATCGCTGGCACCACCAAGGTGCTTGCTGATGGTCAAACTGAAGGCGAAGAAAGCCAAGCCACCGACCCAACGAGTACTTCCACTTCTACCACTACTAAGAAAAGCGGGATCAACGCTCCGGACACCGGTGCCTTTACCGCAGAGGAAGGTAGTGCTACTAACTCTTCCGCTCTCAGTCTGCTAGCTACTGTGACTCTAGCAACTCTCGGAGCTGTTCTAATCAAGAAGCACAGCAAAAGAGCTTAAAAAATCACAAAAAATTAAAAAGCCCCCTTGGGGGCTTTTTTGTAATATAATACTAGATATGGATAATTTAAGAACATCCCTGGCGACTTATGCGGAGGACGACTACCGCGAATTTATCATGAAATTTATACCCAGTGAACGGCCGTTTTTGGGCGTAAGATCTCCAATCATTCGGACGGTTGTTAAAAATCTCTCAGACTTAGATCGTAAAGAAGTCTTGAATTCCAAGCCAGTAGCCTTTGAAGAAGTCTTGGCTAGAGGTATGATTATCGCTCAGCTTCCCTACACGGAAATGCTAAAATATTTTGATTCGCAGGTGGAATTAATTGACGATTGGTGTTCGTGTGACACGTTCTGCGCGGAAGTTTCTAAAAAAATCAAAAAACATCGTGAGGAATTCTTGGAGCTCAAAATCGAGCCGCTTATAAAATCGCAAGATGAATTTGACGTGAGAGTGGGGCTTGTGATTCTCAAGGCTGCCTATATGGATTTTGATTATTTGGCGCTGATTTTCGACCGGGTGGAGGGTCTGAAGCTCAGAGACGAATACTATATCAAAATGGGGATAGCATGGCTGATCGCTGAGTGTTTTATCAAATTCCCAGAGCCAACATTTGCCTATCTTAAAGTTTCTAAACTTCCTAAGTGGACTTTTAATAAAACTATTTCCAAAATCTGCGATTCCTACCGAGTAGAACCAGAGGCAAAAACAGAGTTAAAGAAGCTTAGAAAATAGCCCCCTATTTTGATTATTTTTTGCTACGAGTGAGAAGCTTTGGCTTGGCAAATCCGAAGTTGATAGCATTTTTCTGGAAGGTACGAACAGTGAAGCGAATAACTATTACGGATAGGATAATAATCTCAGCTAAGCCAATAATAAGCTCTGGGGTAGTCAATGTGCCGAAAGTACTCCTTAGCATTAAAGCGGTAGGTGCTGAAAGTGGGAAATAGGTAAGGAAGTAGACTAGACCGTTTGGCTCGGTAGCCATGAAGCTAGACATAAAGTAAAGCGGAAAGACCACGCCAATAATCACTGGGCCGATAAATTGCGAAGCGTCTTTGGCGGTAGGGGTAATGGCGCCAATATAGGTAAGAAATCCGGTAGTAAGGAAAGCTGAAAAGATAAATAGTATGATGTTTTCGGTAATAGCGAGTGGATCGATTTCGATGGTGGAGAGAATCTGGCTAACCATAGGGTTGTCTCTGTAAATGACCAAGGCGGCAGCCAATGGAATAATAAGAGCTAGCATCTGAATGACGCCGAGCATCATCATAGAAATAATCTTCCCGATGATTAGATGTTTGGCCGAAACAGAGGTCAAAATCATCTCAGAAATACGATTTTCCTTTTCTTCTACCACGGTCATAAGAAGTCGTCCACCGAACAAAGTGACAAAGAAGAAGAATAAGACCAGAATAACACCAGGGATAATCGCCTTGCCTAGAGCATTGGACTCTGCGCCGGTTTTGGTAAGCTTATTATCGGTGACCTCAAAATCGCCAGTGAGTGCAGCTACCTCTATATCTGAGTATTTGGATGATAGAGCTTGCTTTAAAATAACCTTGATGAGCTGGCCATCCATGTTGAAGAGTTCAAGTCCTTCGGAAACATGGAAAAATTCAACTTTTTTAGTATCTTTAAAATCGGCTGGGATGTAAAAATAGAGATCAGCTTCGCCATCGACGACTTTTTTCCTTCCCTCGTCTTTACTAACTTTGGCCACCATCGGATTTTCCTTTGGCATAATGCCAGCTTCGTCAGTGATGACAATCTTGGTATTTTCATCCAGGGTCGGTTCGGCAGCTTTGCCACCAGCGAGCATCGAAATGGCAAACACCCCGATGACCATTGCTGGAATCAAAAGTATAGTTGCCCAAAAAGACGGTTTTTTGACCTGACGAATAAACTCGAATTTAGTAACTATCCATAATGTTTTATTCATCTTCACCTCCGTATACGTCTATAAATATTTGCTCCAGGGATTTACCATTGTGAGCTTTTTTGATTTCGCTAATAGTGCCATAAGCGTGAGCCTTGCCATCTTTCAAAAGGATAGCACGGTCGCAGAGCTTTTCTACTTCATCCATATAATGGGTAATCATAATGATAGCGGCGCCTTTCTGATGGGCTTCTTCGATGATTTCCATGAGAAGCCGGCGGTTCATCGGGTCGAAACCTTTGGTCGGCTCATCCAAGATCAGAAGCTTAGGGTTATTCATGATAGTAACACCTAGCTGAATTTTTTGCTGCTGACCGCCAGAGAGCTTCTCGAGTTTGAGATCAGCTTTGTCTTCAAGCTTGACTCTTTTTAGATATTTCTCGGCCCAACCCCTAGGGTCTTTGAGACCTTTAAGCTCACCAAAGTAGATGAGATTATCCATGACGGTTTCTTTGCGGTAAAGGCCACGTTCTTCTGGTAAATAACCAACTGCGACATTGGTATCTTCAGCATCATAAGGTTTGCCGTCAATTAATAATTCCCCGCTCGTAGGCGTATAAAAGCCTAAAAGAGCACGGAGAGTTGTGGTTTTGCCAGAGCCGTTAGCTCCTAGAAAACCAAAAATTTCGCCGGCACGAACATCAAAGGACAGGTCCTTGATGATGGTTTTGTTGCCAAAATCCATCCGGAAATTTTTAATCTCCACAATATTTTTCATAATTTAATTATAGCATAGATTTTAATTTTCATTTAAGGCTTACGCTATATTATTAAGATACATTAACAAAGGAATCAAAATTATGAAAAACCCAAAGTTCTTTAACTACACAATTTAGTAGAAATCAAAAAGCCGGCCCCGGGGCCGGCTTTAATGTTTGTCCTAACGTGTAGATGTCAGAATATCGGTGATTCTGCTGTAGACCATCGCGGTACTTTCAAGAATTTCTCTTGGAATCCTTTCGCCAGGGTGTCTCTTCATCCAATCTCTGATGATCTGTTTATCCAGAGATTTCTGGTTTTCTCCGACCGTATATTCGGAAAGCGACCAGAAATGAGACGAATCTGGAGTAAATATCTCGTCTGCTAGCATAATATTACCGGTCAGTGGATTGATCCCGAACTCAAATTTAGTATCCGCAAGGATAATTCCCTTTTTAAGCAACATAGCACTTGCATACTTGTAGAGCTTCAGGGAATACTCTTTGACTAGCTGAGCTCGATCGTAAGCTGCCACAATGTCGTAAGATTCAAAATACTCTACCATCTCATCGAAGGTCAGATTTTTGTCACGCTCGCCTTTCGAAGCCTTAGTGGTTGGCGTAAAGATAGGTTCATCGAATTCTTCCGAATTCTGCATACCCTTAGGGAGCTTGATCCCACAAATCTCACGCGAACCTTTTTTGTAAGCCGTCCAGATGTCGTCCGTCAAATAACCTCTGACGATTGCCTCTACTGGAAGCATTTCGAGCTTCAACATTTTGGTTGCAACATCTTTTCCTACTCCGCTAGGCAGATCGGTTTTGATGTTGAGTTGTTTGAGCCCACTATAGGCATTTGGCACCAACATTTCAGTGGCTCTAAACCAGTGTTTCGAAATCTTCGTTAACATCCTTCCTTTTCCGACAATCGATACCCCTAGTTTTTCGTCGAAAGCCGGCACTCTGTTGGTGGCGACGAGAAGAACTAGCATTTCTTCTTCATCCGTGTATACATCCCTCACTTTACCTTCAGATAATAATTTCCACATCTTATCCCCCCTTTCTTAGGACCTATAAAACAACTTCGGACTTCAAAAATATCCAACTTCTGTTATTATACAACAAAACACCCTAAAAGTAAAGATGCGTTGCTCTTAAATTCTATGCTATAATGGTCGTATGATTTGGAAAATCTTACTCGTATTTCTTATATCAATGGTACCCCTAATAGAGCTTCGAGGCGCGATTCCAGTTGCAATCGGAATGGATCTAGGACTTCCGGAATGGGCGGTATTGATTATTGCCTTAATCGGTAATATCGTACCAGTTCCAATCATCTATTTGTTCGCTAGAAAAGTTTTAGTCTGGGGACAAAGATGCAAGTGGAAACCTTTCAAACAGTTTTGTGATTTTTGCCTTAAAAAAGGAGAGAAAGCTGGTAATAAATTACTCAAAAAAGCCAAAAGCGGAACATACGTGGCGTTATTTCTCTTTGTAGCAATCCCAGTTCCGGGAACCGGAGCTTGGACCGGTACGCTTGCGGCCTCTATTTTGAATCTAGACTTTAAAAAATCCATGCTAGCGGTGATTTTAGGCGTAATCACAGCTGGACTTATCATGCTTTTAGTCTCACTCGGCGTCTTTAAGGTGATGTTTGGCGGTTAAGATGTCAGGGGTGACTTTATCCGTAATCATTCCGGTCTATAACGCGGAAAAATATCTTTTTTCATGCCTAAAATCGGTTTTTAAAGCCGTGGCTTTATCGAAGGTCTCAACCGAAGTGATTCTTGTTGATAACGATTCTACTGATGGTTCCCTCTTGGTAGCCAAAAAATTTGCCAAAGAGACTCCACTTAAGATTCAGGTATTAGAATGTCATACAAAAGGGGCGGCAGCGGCAAGAAATTACGGAGTCTCAAAAGCTTCTGGCAAATATATCTGGTTTGTAGATGCAGACGATAAAATATCTGATCATAGCATAAAACTACTCGTTTGTGAGGCCGAAAAAACTAGAGCCGATATTGTAATGATGGGGGCTACACGAATGTATCCTGACAGACATTCGGACTACCTCTCAGCAGTAAAACCATCTGAGCCAAGCTATAAAAGTAGATTTGTAAGATACGGGGCCGGGCCGTGGCAATTTTTATTCTTAAGATCATGGTGGGCTAGCCATGGTTTTTCCTTCAAAGAGGGGATAATCCATGAAGATATGGAGATGATTTCTTCCTTAATTCTCTATACGGATAGGTTTTCTGCAGTAGATAAACCACTCTATATCTATTATCAAAACGACGATTCGGTGTTGCATAAAGCCTCTTGGGACCCGCATTACTTAGATATTTTTCCGGCGCTTACTGGGCTCTTTGCTAGATTTAAAGAGGTAGGGATGGCAGATAAGTACCATGATGAATTAGAATGGTTCTTTATCTGGAATCTATTGATTGATTCTTCTAGGGATTTTGCCAAGTTTCGCGAAGGGCGAGTGGGATTCAAAAAGTCGCGCGAGATACTTAAAAAGTATTTTCCTAATTGGCGCAAAAACCGTTTTCTTAGAGAGAAGCCTCTGAAGCTTAGAATCAGAGTAAGATTGAATTATCATAAATAAAAATATAAGTAATTCTTTCGCGGTTGGTTTCGCGCCAGGAAGTTTTTTCGAATTTCTTAACGAAAATTTTCACGTCTTGCGCCGGATGGGGGCCACGCTGTGAAAATTTTCTAAAATTCTCAAAACTTCTTGGGCTCATCAAATACTCAAAAATTACTTATATTTTTTATTTATCTTTTTCTTCGGCTTCGAGCTTTTTGAAGGCGACTTTGCCAACTAGAGTTTTTGGAAGTTCATCTCTAAACTCGTAGGCTGTAGGGAGAGCGTAGATCGGAACGTTTCTCTCAAGGAGCTCTCTGATTTCTTTTTCGGTACGCTTGTTTGGTTTGTAACCTTCTTTTAGTACGATGAATGCTTTTGGTACTTGACCTTTATGTGGATGATCGATACCGATTACAATAGATGTTTCAACGGCCTCATGAGAATTGATGATAGATTCAAGATGGGTCGGATAAATATTGTAGCCAGACGAAATAATAATACGCTTGAGCCTTTGACCAAAGTAAATCAAACCGTCATCACCAAGGTGGCCGATGTCGCCAGTATGGAGCCAAACTTTGCCGTCGTCATGAATCTTGATAGCTTTATTGGTTTCTTCTTCGTCACCAAGATACCCCATCATTACAAGCGGGCCAGAAATACAAATCTCACCATCTTCCCCCTGTTTGATCTCTTTCTTAGTACCAGGTTTAACGATCTTGAAATCCATATTTGGCATTGGCGCACCAATAATACCGTCAGCGAAAGAGTTTTCTGGAGAGAGACAGACTGCGCCAGAACCTTCGGTAAGACCGTAACCTACGCGAATTTTAGCTTTGGAACCATGGGCGGCCAAAAAATCATTAACTTTATCTCTCAATGTACTATTTAGGGTATCGCCACCACAAATAACAGCAGTGACAGACTCGAGGTCATTTGGACCGAGTTTGGTATTAATAAGAGCCTCAAATAGCGTTGGCACGCCCACGATAAAGCTAGGGGTATTCTTTCTCAAAATGTCCGCAAATAATTTGTGTGAAAAGGCCGGGATAAGATTACACTCCATGCCTTTACAGAGAGGGGTATGGATACAAACGCCAAGCCCGAAGCAGTGAAAGAGCGGTAGAATAGACAAAACATTGGCTCCTGGCACGATTTGACGTATCATAGTCGCGTCGACGATTGATTCCGCGTTAATATTAAGGTTTGATAGCATAACCGCCTTAGGAGCGCCCGTAGTGCCTCCTGAGTACATAATTATGGCGAGATCGCCTCCACCGCGCTCCTCGTGGTAGCCACCTTTATAAAAATAGCTGTTCGCAATGAAATCTTCCCAGAGAACCACGCGACCGTCGTTCATCGGAAGGCGCACCTTCTTGATGTGAAGGAGTCTGTAGAGCTTTTGTTTAAGAAAGCCGAGACCATCAGATGGACGGACCACAATAATGCGTTCAAGCCCCGCCGTATCCCTTAAGCGATAGATTTTGTCAAAGACTGCGTCGATAACCATGACGTATTTGGATTCTGCGACTTTGATGTAGTATTCCAACTCTTTCTCTGATGACAATGGGTGAACCATATTACAAACGGCACCAACCATATTAACAGCGTAGACCATCGTAATCCCCTCTGGGGTATTAGGCATACAAATAGTAACACGATCGCCCTCTTTGACGCCGTAATTTTTGAGAGCGCGAGCGGCCTTTTCAATTTTTCTGACAAAATTTTTATAGGTCACTTTGTGGCCGTAATAGCTATAGGCTACATTATCTGGATATTTCTCGGCGGTTTGGATAATCATATCTACAATAGAACAATCTGGAAATTCCAGAGTTTCTGGGATACCGTCTTCTTTATAGTACTTATACCAAGGACGAACGTCGGCTTTTTTGACAGCTTTAGTAGATTTGGTCGTTTTGGGTTTCTTATCTGATACTTTTTTATTCACAAAAATCTCCTTGAAAACTATTATAGCATAGACTCTACAGGTTTAAAACTTTTTGTTTTTTGTTAGTTTAAATATTTATTCATCTCTAGCCAGCTTCGAATGCCAAGACCCCATTTAAGATCATATTGGTAATCGGAAGATCTAATTTTTTTGACTATATTTTTGACAAAAGTTTTGCCTTCATCGCTAAGGCTATTCCACCAGTTGAGCCAACGAGTTTCAGATTCTGGGCCCATATACGAATCGTCTGTTAAGTTAGCAACGCCATCTTCGCCACCAATTATATCTTTGTTGTCGTTGATTTCTTGCTGGATCTCATTGTCCCAACGTTCAAAATCAGCGGAGGTAGATTCTGGCGTAGTCACCGTAGTGTTGCCTGAAAGCGTCGAAACTTCCGTTGATGTTGGCGGTGTCTCTGGTAATGCCTCTCTAGACGCTTCTGGTGACACTTCCGTAAGTTCCTCTGGCGGCATCTCTGGTAGTACTTCTATATCCTCCTCTGGTACTACCTCTATAGGTTCCCCTGGTAGCATCTCTGGCGATACCCCTGTAGACCCTTCCGACGGAATATTCGGCCCAGTTGGTCTTTCAGAAGCACGAGCCGCGCCGAGCCCAGTACGAGCAGTTTCTGGAGCGAAGCCAAGACCTTCAAGGGCGATATCCCTAAGATGAGTAACGGTGTTTGGAGTAGCAATAGACTCTTTGACAAGGTCATAGACAGCTGGTTCTGTCTTTGGCATTGACACCATTTGGGCGATTTTGCCAGTAAAGTTATCGGAACCAACATCTGTAGCAAGCGGAATAATATGTTGCACATCATCATTTACGTTACGGACTGCGGCAATCTCAAAGTATTTATAAAGCCTTTCTCCGTTATCACCAATAGCTTTGATTGTAGCTTCGGAACCATCGCTGGTAGCGAGCCTAAATACACCATTTTCACCCCAAGTAAGTTGACCATTGTCATTTAGTTCACCAAGTACTTCAAATTTTGAGTCGCCAACTGTGAGATAAGCTTTGATGTTAGCTGTGTCGTAATTAATAGCTTCCCCATTGTAGGCTGAAGCCCCTCGCATAGTGGAGATAAATTTGCCATTTTCGATATGAGCATGTAGCTCGTTGCCATCCGAGAATTTAGTACCATTATTAGCCCAACCATCATATTTGACGTCAACTCTAGCAGTTGAGTTGGATGGGTCAACATTTTTAATGGATTGCTCAGAGCTCGTGATAGCATCTTTGACTTTGATCTTTTTATATCCTTCAGCTTCCAAGCGATTGATTTCATTTTGATCTGTAACGTTTTTGACAGTAGAGTACCCTCCAGGATTTCCTGGACCTGGTACTTCATAGCTACCTCGTCCACCGATTCTAGCAAGCACCGTTTCTTTGGCGTCAAGATTATTGGCCGTTTTAAGAAGCCCGGCCTTTTCAAAAATCCCGATTTTCTGCGGATCGACGATAGCCATAATTTCTTGAGATGTGAGGAAGATGGCGCTACCTAGAGCTAAGGTTTTGCCAGCTTTCGCGACAGCGGCAATAGTACGAATATTTTTAAAATCTTTATCGTGTTTATCTGCATCTTCAATGATTTTTTCTCTGATTTCGGCTTGCATGATTTTATAATCTTTTTTGCCTTTTTCAGTAAGAGCCTTCTCAGCCATAATTAAAGCTTTGTCTAATTCGAGGCGCTCTTTACCTACATTTTCAGTAGAAGAATAAGCGATGAGGTCTTTCTGTTCGCTATCAGAATAGTCAATACGAACCCTAGCTTCAGCAATTGCATTCATGAGTATCCGACCACGATCTTTACCCTCATAATTCATAGCCTCCTTAATTTTGGCAGTAAGATCACTGGCTTTTTGTACATCATATAATGTGCCACCGATACGAGCTTCGTACCTTTCGACACCCTTTAGCTTTTTGTAGTCTTTACCTTTCCCCTCATAATCCATACCTTTAGCCACATCGCGCATCATACGGGCGCGGTCTTCAGTTATACGGTTTCGTTCTTTGAGGCCCGAAATTGCACTAGAGGCTAAAATACCGCCTGCAGCGCCAAAAACAGCTCTAGCGCCAGTTTGCGTGAGTCCTCCAACTGTACCGATGACACCAGCAATTACTTCAGCAGGAATAAGCTGACCAATCTTGGTGGACTCTAAATAATTGACGATTTTATCAATATTGTCTCTATGGGCATCGGTACGAACACCGTTCCTAACTTCAGCATTATAAACCTGGAAGCCAGCCATGACTTCTTTCATAGCCATTTCATGTTCAGCCTTACCACGACGAGCAATAGCCTCCTTATACAGGCCAGCAGCTTGCTTGGCTATGGCAAGATAGTCGGTGTCTTTAGCACTTTTACCAAGGCGGCCGTCGTCAATAGCTTCTTGAATGACGCGATTGATGTGATTGCTGAATTTGCGATTGAGATCTGATACCTTTTCTCCAGCCCTAAGACTATATCCAGCGTATTGTTCGATAGCATGCCTGATCTCAGCATTAGTCTCCTGATCAGCCTTGACGAGTTTTTCGCCAGCTTTTGTGTGAATATAGCCTCCACCGTGAGTATCTTCGTCCTCTCCTTCGATAGCACCTAGAGTAAAGCGTTCGATCACGCTTTGCTTTTGTTCTCTGATTAGATCTCTAACGGTTTTACCGTCTTCATTAGCACGTTTCTCTGCCAAAAACTCTTTTTCGTATTTTTTCTCATAAAATTTCTTGAACAGCGTACCTTTCCAAAGTTTATCAAACAGGTTGCCTTTGGAGACTTCTCGATTAAGGGTTTGTTCAGCCAGGTCGTGAGCCATTTCCTTTTTATCGTATGCCCAATCAGCATTGATAGCGACAAGACGATTAGGATTCTTCTTCTGTGCTTCTTCGATTTGTCGATCGATTTCAGCGATTCTTTGTTCATTTTTGGCATATTCCTCTTCGAGCTGCTGATTAATCTCGTTGAGTCTCTGTTCGTTTTTGGCGTATTCCTCTTCAGCCATGATTTGGCTGACATTTCGCCCTAGTTCTTCATTGGTCATAAATTCATCGACATTTTGAGCTAGCTCTTCATTAGCTTCAGCTACCCGCTTTTCAATTTCCATTTGTCTCTGAAGCTCTGCCTCTTGTTGGCGATTAATTTCTTCCTGCTGGCTCCTGGCTTCTTCTTGTTGACGATTAATTTCTTCTTGCTGACTCCTGATTTGATTTTCTATCTCCGAGATTCGCTGACTATTGGCAAGCAGTTCAGCTCTAATTGCATCTTTATCTATCGACTCAGGGCTTTTATCTGAATCTGAGGATTCTGGTGCTTCTGGAAGTTTTGGTGCTTCTGGAGATTCTGGCACTTCTGGAAGTTCTGGTGCTTCTGGAGATTCTGGCACTTCTGGCGCTTCTGAAAGCTCTGGTGCTGCCGATGCTTCTACAGCCCCCTCTGACGGAGTATTAGACTCAGCTGGTCTTTCATCCGAAAAACCTTGAAGAAGATCGCGGAGTTCTTCCTCGGTAAGCATACCAGCTTTCGCAGCATCATACTGGTCCTCTGGGATCTTATCTACGGTTGGTTTTGGGGCAGAGGCTGGCTCTGGTTTTGGGGCAGGTTTTGACTCCGACTTTGGAGTTGGGACAGGCTTTGGCACTGGAGCCGGTTTTGGTTCTGAAGCCGGTTTTGGTTCTGCTTTTAGAGCAGCAGCCCTGTTCTTATTGACAGCTTTGATGTATTCCTCGAATTGTTCCCATTCGGTTTTTTTGCCGTTTTCTTTGATGCCTTCTCCTTTTTCCGTTTTTCCGTCCATACTACTCCTCTATGCCTAGATAGAAACTACGGAATCGAAGCATGGTTTCTAGCGCCACTTCAGTGAGGTTAACGCCAGAATCCTGGATAAACTTAGTCATTTGTTCATCAGTAAAATCAGGTTTTTCTACTAGTTTGGCAAGCTCGGCGGCTTTTTCTTCGCTAAGAGATTGAATCGCGGCACGATTGATTTGCTCCAAGAGGCGTTTTTTCATGTCGGCCTTGAGTTCTTCCCTTATTTCTGGTTCAACCTCAATACCCTTATCTTTTAAAAGACTTTCTATGAATTCATCGATGTTTTGCATTTTTATATGACCTTTCTTTTTTCCATTATATTGCTTATGTCTTAAAAATGCAAGCACAAAAAAAGGCTCCCCCAAGCCTCTTTTTGTTATTTGTCGATAGATAGAGAGATCTTGCGACCTTCTTTGTCTACATCGAGCACAGTGAAAGTTTTGCGTTCGTTCAAGGTAAAGACCTTTTCTGGATCGACATCGGAGCCTTCACCAAGCTCAGACACGTGGACGAGAGCTTCTACGGCTGGACTGATCTGCACAAAAGCCCCAAATGGGGTGATCCGAGTAACCGTACCTTCGACTTTGGAACCTTTCTTGAGATTCTCTACTTCGTGAAGCCATGGATCTTCCATTAGCTGCTTCATTGAGAGAGATAGACGTTCTTTGTCGATAGCGATAATCTTAGCCTCGATTTCATCACCGATCTTGACATAATCTGAAGGATTATTGACCCGTTCCCAAGATATCTCGGAAATATGAATCAAGCCCTCAATACCGTCGACGTTTACAAATACGCCAAAGTCTACTACGCCAGTGACCACACCTTTAACGGTATCACCGACTTTGAGGTTGGCAAATCTCTCAGCGAGACCATCTCTGATAGCCTCTTTTTCAGAGAAGATAAGCTTGTTTTCTTTCTTGATGGCATCGAGGATGCGAACCTTGATCGGCTTACCTACGAGAGAATTCAATCTTTGGAGGATTTCGTCCTTGTCAGCGCTGCCTACGCGCGGATAATGCTCGGCAGAAAGCTGAGAAACTGGCAAGAAGCCCCTGATTCCTTCGTATTCTACGAGCAGGCCACCCCTGTTAGCGTCATAAGGCGTGATCTCAACAACTTCAGCGTTGTCCATTTTGCTTTGGATCTCGTCCCAACCTTTGTCCTTGACAGCCTTTCTAAGAGACAATAGTACATAGCCATCGTCCATTTCGGCCTCGATGACAGAAGCAGCAACGTCAGCACCGAGTTCTAGATCTCGAACAAACGAAGCTTCGCGCCGTGGAACTAGCCCGACCCCTTGACTACCGAGGTCCACTAGGATCTCATGTTTTTTGATAGAAATGACTTTGCCGTTTACAGTATCTCCGGCAACGACTTTTTTGGATGCATCTTCATTAGCTTTTAGAAGATCGTCCATAGTGATTTTTTTGGCATTAGCCATAATTAAATTTTTCCTTCCTTTAGGCCCATTCAGAGGTCTCGCTTTTCGTCTAATCTCGCGACGGCGCGACATCTCTGAATGAGCCCAAATATCTTTTAATTATAACAAATTTTCCCTTAAAAGTCTAGAGTTATTTTTTTTGGAAAATGGTAGTATAATAGGGGTATGTATTTAGCAATAGACATCGGAGGTACAAAAACTTTAATTGCTCTATTTAATCGACGGGGGCGAGTAATTAGGCGCGTAAAATTCAAAACTTCTTGGCAGAAAGAGCGATTCATTAGAGAGCTATTATCTGTTTTGGAGCGATTTAAAAAATTTAAATTAACTGGGGTGGTAGTAGCCATACCGGGCGTTGTACAAAAAAATTGTTCAGTCCGATTTGGCAACCGCGATTGGGGTACTTTTTCCCTAGTACAGCCTTTGCAGGCAATTTTTGACTGTCCAATTTATTTCGAAAACGATGGCAATCTTGCCGCTATTTATGAATCACATCGGCTGCCAGGCAAGACCGTATTTTTAACCTTTTCTACTGGGATTGGCGGAGGGATAGCCGAGCGCGGGCATTTAGCCCCAGCGTCTGACAAGTTTGAACCTGGACACAAAATTTATACATATAATGGTAAAACTGCCGAATGGGAGGATTTGGCCGCCTGTTCTGCTCTTGAAAAGATTTATCACGTAGATGCGGCGACCGGACTAAGAGGCAAAAAGGTAATGACCGAGATAGCCGAGCGAGTATATCTAGGAATTCCAGATATAGTCTCTAAATACTCCCCTGATACGATTATTTTGGGTGGGCCACTTGGCAAAATTTTTAATCAATACATAAAATATTTACCCAAAAATGACGGCGTAAGGTATCGTAAACCAAAACGTCCATTGGAGTCGGTGATTTATGGATGCTACCTTTTTGGCAAAAGTCAAAGCTGATTATCCCGATATTAGGTTTATTACCGGTAAGCGGTTTACTTTTAGACCACCACGGACAGTGGTAATAACCGAGAATTTTGACCCTCGATCTGATTCCCTTTTGCTTCTGCATGAGATAGGGCATGCTTTGTGCGGACGCTGGACTTTTAGGACGGAAGTGGAACGTTTAAAGATCGAAGTTTTGGCATGGGAGGAGGCAAAAAAATTAGCCACTTCCTATAAAATAGCAATTGACGAGGAGTTGATTGAGGACGAACTCAATACCTATAGAGATTTTTTGCATCAAAAATCGCGTTGTCATTCTTGTGGACTAACGCGATTTCAGACGCCAGATGGCGTTTTTCATTGTCCTAAATGTGATATTTAGGCAGCTTTTTTAGCTGGGCCACGACGAGAGATACGGCCACCTTTAGCACCTGCGATACGTGCAAGGGCTGGGTTAGCAGCAAAACCGCCGGTGTGACCATTTTGGCCACCTTTTTTACCGATACGAGCATAAAACTCTTTACCGTATTTGGCTTTGTTAGTAGCAGCGGCTTTCATACCGCCGGCTTTGGTTCCAGACATTGTGGAATCTCCGTTCTGCCCACCACGATTATACTAATAAACACACCTCTGCTCGAGGTTATGCTTTAAATTATATCATAGCGCTTCCGTTTTGTCAATACTATTTTACCGAACATAAGTTTTTTATTTACCCGAACAAAAATATTAAAAATCATGACAAAAAAGTATTGACATTATGCATTTCGTGATATATAATAGAGGTAACTTGCGCAGATTAAACTGCGAGGCTGCACAAGTTATATGTATGACCTGGAAAACCGCCCCTCTCTAAAACAAAATAGGCGGTTTTCTCTTTGTCTTTTTTTTATTTACCTTGTTTTTAAACAAGGCGCAGCCGACTTACTGTTTTTTAGTCCAATTTGTAGCGATATCAAGACGTTTTGGATGCTCTTTGGCGAAGCCACCGGTGTCGCAAACAATACCAGTGCCGAGACTGGTCTCTACAATACTACCACGAGGATGGACTTTGAGGTTTGCAGCGACCATCACATAATCGCCTAGCATTTTAACGCCATCTTCACGTACCCAATAGTCACCGTCGTAACCCAATCTATGCATCCTGGCAACGATTTCATTCATTGGTAGATCGTAGTAAGTTTCGTCACCAGTAGGGCCATTTATGTGGCCGTTCTTGGCATTCAAAATCGTACCGTCCCAGTCGGGAGTTTGGGCGGTCGAGGAAGGTTTTTCTACACTAGTAGATTTAGCTACTGGGATTGGCAAATCAAGCTCTTCGGGATAGACTGGTTCTGGCGGTTCGTCCGACTCCACGGGTAGTTCCGAAGTTATTTCCCTATAATCCTCATCAATCCCTTCTATGATCGACATGGCCGGAGAAGTTTTTACGATTTCTACGATAGGTTTGAATTTTGGGATTGGAGCATCTATTTCGTTAATCCCCTTTCGTCCGACAGGGTGAGATTTGATAGCCGATGCCGACGATGTAATCAGCGCTGCAGTAATCGCAGCCGCCCCTAGACGAGCTAAGAAAACGCGTTCTTTTGGCCTTAATCGGTTTATTTTGCTATTAGGTTCGCGCCGTTTTTCTTCCCCCGGATCATAAAAATGAAAATCAGAATCTAGTCCATTGATGGGGGCAGGTTTGTACGGCGAGACAACTTCCATGTCTTCATTATAGCACAAAAAGCACCCTAGAACCTGCAAGGTACTTAACAGAATTTTGCCACTAAAAAATCGGCCAAAATGCCGAGTTATATACGTCTTGGTGGGGATATATGGACTTGAACCATAGACCTCGTCATTATCAGTGACGCGCTCTAACCAGCTGAGCTATATCCCCATCCGATGGTTGACTTTTACGTTAGTAAAAGTCGTCCACGGGGCGTCGATTCGGAAAATCTCAAATGAATTTGAGGCTTTCTCTCATCTCCTACCGTGGTGGAGTAACAGGGACTCAAACCCTGGACCTCCGCCTTGCAAAGGCGGCGCTCTAATCAACTGAGCTATTACCCCATAAAAATGGTAAGGTGCTATTCTATTTTACACCAAATACCCCAAAAATGCAAGTTTTATGCTATAATAGGGTTATGGATTTTACTTTTAGTATCGGGTGGCTGATTGGTGGACTTTTGATTGCGGCTGCAGGGGGCGCAATAGTGTTTTTTCATCGACAGATATCAGAGAATCTTGCAAGCGGAGTTTCTTCTTACGAAAAAGTGAAGCTCTTTGGGGTAATCACGATTGTGGTAGGACTACTTGTAGCCATGAATCTGCATACTTTGATTTTGGGACTTTTGGTCCACTTAATTACTGGCAAATAGAATCTGCCTGGTCCATTCGTACATCGCGATAGCGGCAGCAGCACCAACATTAACAGAACGAGTAGAGCCGAATGATTCGATATACCGGACATCTTCTGCTCGACTTAGTAGTTCTTTGGTGATACCGCTATTTTCGGAGCCAAAAATTAGAGTGGTGTTTTGAATAAACTTTTTATCGTGCAGAGGCCTAGCGCGGTCAAGGTTGTTTTCGATGGCAACTAGTTCCCTGTTTTCTTGGGTTTTTAAAAAGTCTTCCAAGCTAGCATGATGAACAATTTCGAGATATTTATCTGTACACATAGCACCGCGACGATTGTATTTTTTCTTACCAATGATATGGACCTTTGCTACATTAAAAGAATTGGCAGTCCTAACGATCGAACCGATATTAAAATCGTGTTCAACATTTTCGATAGCAATTTCTAAAGATTGCCGAGTTTTTGAAAGTGTATCAAAAATTTGTTCGTTTGACTGACCTTTGAATTTATCGATGAGATTTCGGGTGTCTTCCATGGAGATATTATATCATAATGCAAAATCCCCTGGCATATTTTGCCAGGGGTATAAAAATTGTCTTAGACGTGAGAGGCCGCGGACCTTAGAAACGACAATGATTTCTAGGTCTTCAATGCGAAGCTCTCTCACGGGGCTCATCACCCAATATGAAGTTTTACGGCCCGCCTAGCTGACAGTGTACTCCGAAAAGGAGAAGGTCGCCTGTGCGATTTCCTCCTCGGTGTACTCGTGCCGATCGGTGAGCCGCGGTAATCCGCGAACCCCCATCACGATCACGCTGTCGCCGGACTCCAGGGCTACCCGCGGCGGGGTCTCGGGGATTTCCACCTCGATCCCGTACCGCTGCCGCATCGCGGCGATGGTAGCCTGGTGGCTCGGGTTGAGGCACGGAGTCAGATCCCCGGCCATCGCCTTCACCTCTTCAGCCGTCAGGGTCTTGCGATTAATCGTGCAGTCGCCCTGGAACATGCTGTCCGCCAGTGCAAAGCCAAAAAATTTCTTTGCCATATGTTGGAGCCCCCTCACTCCACGCGCCTTATGGGAAGCGCTCCCACTTTTAAATTACTACAACTTTATTCAATTGTTACAACCATTATACCAAGATTCTTAGTTTTTGTCAATTGCAAGTTCCATTTTTCTGTTTTTACAGGGGTGAATTGGCTGAAATTTTGTCGAAATAGTGTCGACAAATAGTGGTTTTGTCGTATTCGTGAGCAAGAAAAAAGCCCCTGGCGATATTATGCCAGGAGCGTATACAGAATTGTCTAATTGCGTGAGGGGCCGCGGACCGTGGGACGACAATAGGTTCCCTAGGTCTTCAATGCGAAGCTCTCTCACGGGGCTCATCACCCAATATGAAGTTTTGGCTGGCCGCTTACACGATAGCGTTTTCGTATTCCTCACGCTCCTTCTTGTAGAAGCGGTTGGTAATACGTTTCCAGTTCCGCGCTAAATATTTCTGCGCGTATGCGACCAGCTCTGGGAACACTTTTAGGAGGCAGTCCACGCCAATGATCTCCGCGCGGAAATCTTCGCTGAGAGGATGGACCATCAAGTCAATATGGCTTTCCCCACGCTCGAAGAAAATTGACCAGTAGTACGAGCTCTGCTCGTCATTCTCAAAGAGAATGACTTTAACCCGCCTGTTGTCGGACCTGTAGCAACGATCGGCAATGGCGCCGAAGTCTATGTTAAAGCCATAGAAATTGCTGCCTCCGGCCGAGATGTAAGACACGTGCTCTTCATTGAGCACGCCCATGTATGTGTCGCACCCCTGCCGATCTAACTCCTGCCTTAACGCCTCCAGCTCTTCTTTCTTCATATCTTTTCCCCCTGTTATTATTAATTTGCAAAACACACCACGATGTTTACCTTTGTAATTATAACATAATATATCATAAAAAGCAATTGGCCACGACGGCTTCGTGATTTTACAGGGGTGAAAAATTCAAAATTTTGTCGAAATAGTGTCGACAAATGTATTAAAAGATGTATAATAGAATTATGGATACAGAAGTTTTGACTCAAGCCGGCTTGTCGGAATTACAAGCAAAAATATATTTATATCTGATTTTGCATGGGCAAAGAACTGCGTCAGAAATAGCTACAGGTATCGAAGAAAATCGAACTACGGTCTATTCTGCCCTAGAAAAATTGGATAAACTTGGTATCATCGCGCAAAAAAATAAGGGGAAAATCTCTGCTTACGCGCCCTCCCATCCTTCCATTCTAGAGTCGATTGCTGAAAAACGTTTGCGGAGCGTGGCTAGGCAAGCACGGAATCTAGAGAGTAATCTTCCCTCCCTGATTAATTTTTATAACGAACATCAGAATAAACCTGGGGTGAAAACTTTCTATGGGATGGAGGGGAGGCAGATGATTTGGAACAAAGTGCTTGCCACCAAAAAACCTTATTATTTTGTGCGGAGTCGCCATGACAAAATTACTAGCCCAGAGATGCTAGAGAATTTCAGAAGTGAACGAGTGGAATTAGGGATAAAAGCTGAAGATATCGCGCAGGCAGGTTATGTAAGAAATAGCAATCAAGAGGTGTTGAAAAAGTATTTACTCGATCGGACACTAATTCCCCCTGAAGAATACGATTCACCGGTGGAGATTGATATCTTTGGTGACAATGTAGCTTTTATTAATTTTTCAAAAAATGGGATGTCTACACTGATCGAATCGCCAGAAATAGCCGATGCTATGCGGCAAGTGTTTTTGTTCGCCAAAAAATATATCCGCAAATCCACTGATCAAGACGAGTTGGATAAAAAATAACGTGCTATAATTAAATATGTATAGGAGGTAAAATGACGGAGTTTGACAAATATCAAGAGGCGATCGTCAAATACGATACTTATTCTAAGTGTGATTTAACTGAAGTGGGGTTTATTGAGAAAGTTTTAGGTCTCACTGGTGAAGCGGGCGAGACGGCAGACAAAATTAAGAAAATTTTGCGCGATAAAAATGGTACGATATCCGAGGAAGATCGATTGGCAATCTGCAAAGAACTCGGGGATGTGTTGTGGTACCTAGCTTCGATTGCAAGATACCTTGATCTTCCCTTATCTGAGGTGGCCTCAAAAAATGTCGCTAAATTAGAGGACCGCTATCAAAGAAACAAAATCCATGGCAGTGGAGACGAAAGATAATTGCAGCCAACAAAAAACCGTCCTTTTTGGGGCGGTTTTTTAAAGTTTAACAATTTGGTTGTGCAATCATTATCTTAGTTCTTGTTGTTAGCTTAATACTACGTCTGGTAAAACCAGAGTTGTTATGATTCAAGCTTGCTAATCATAACACGTATTCCGACCTGACTATCTGCGAGTCCGAAGACTTTCAGACGTCTAATTCCTTCTCAAGAAAGGAGGTAATCCATCGACACGTTCTCGTACCGATGCCTTGTTACGACTTAACCCCAATCATCTCCCCCACCTTAGGCGGTCGAAACCGACTTCGGGTGTTGGTGACTCTCATGGTTTGACGGGCGGTGTGTACAAGACCCGGGAACGTATTCAC
>JAFWMK010000014.1 GCA_017545585.1 Candidatus Saccharimonadota bacterium | reverse complement strand
AAATCTACGATCCTGACCAAGTTCGAGAAATTCTGGAAGAACTTACGAACCAGCTAGATTCCCTCGCTGACAAGATGAAAAGTGCCGACTCATGGCAAAAGGACCAGTTAGTACGAAAATTGGTTACGAACCTAGAAATTTCCAACAAAAATGAGGTCTCCTTCAGATGGAAGAAACCTCTTGAAAACGTCTTTAACCAGGCTCTTAAGAACAGAACTAGGTTTGGTGCGCGCGACTGGACTTGAACCAGCACAGCCGTAAATGTGGCCACTACCACCTCAAGGTAGCGTGTCTACCAATTCCACCACGCGCGCTTGTATATATAATTATATCACACTTTCTTAATTTTGTATTTACAAAATTCACCGCCTTTGCTATAATTATAAAAAATAAAGGAGGTAGATGAGGAGTATTATTAGTAAAATTACGGTGGGACTGCTGGCTTTTGTAGTTGGTCTATTGTTTGTCGTTAACAATGCATACGCTGATGAGACAAGTGGTGGTGGAGGTACTAGTATTAGTATCAGTCCTGTAAGCAAAATTTTACAACTCTCACCTAGTTCTACTTATGATGATGTTTTTAAGATCACTAATAATGGCGACTCGGCAATGGAATTTGAGGTCTATGCGGCACCATACGCTTATAATTATTCTGAAGAAGACGACTCTTACAAACTAGGCTTTAATAGGGAAAATACCTACACTCAGATCACTAGATGGATTACTTTTAAAGCTACTGATGGTAGCTATTTAGAGAAAACCACTTTTACCGCTGAACCTAATAGCAGCGTAGAAGTTTCATATCGTATCACCACTCCAGAAAGCATTCCGGCTGGTGGCCAATATGCCGTACTCTTTGCGCACACCTTGTCCGCAATAGCGGGTTCTAGTGGCATTAAAACCGAAGCGAGCCCAGGTTTAGTCGTTTATGGTCGTTCAGATGGAGAGACTAATGCCTCTGGCGAGGTCACAAGTATCAGTATCGGCCAAACCATGACGACAGACAATACCGAAAAGACCATCATCAACGGCACTGGAAAAGTCAAAAATACCGGTAACGTAGATTTTATGGCTTCTGGAAAATTAAAAGTGACTGGTATTTTTGGCCAAGTTTATTATGAAACACCTAATACTTCCACTCGTTCACGAGTATCCGTAATCCCAGAAACTGAGCTCGGCGTATCCGATAGCTGGAATGATACACCATTCTTTGGCATGTTTAATGTCGAATGGACTGTTTCTGCTGGCGGAATTACTAGCGAAACCATCACAAAATTTGTCATAATTATGCCGCCAGCTCTGATAATTGTAGCAATTTTGCTATTGACAATTATTATTATATGGATTACAATTGTGATTAGGAAGCGCAAAGAGCGTCGGTCCAAGTTTCTAGCTTAGACTGATAATCCTCGTGGAGTAGGATCTTTGCAAAACCAAAATAAAAATATTAAATAAAAAAGGAAAGTAGAGTGTATGAATAAAACACACAAAAAAATACTCGGCTTTGCTGGATTAGGCTTAGTAGCTGCAGTTACTACTGTTGCTGCTGCTATACCAATACCTAAAGCCGCAGCGGTCAATGTTACCGACAATATATCTGTGCAAGTGGTTTCCAGTGAACCATCCATAGATATGACAACTGGAAGTGGTTCGGTGGTAACCTCTCCAGAATATAGTTTTGTTGTTTCTTATAGCAACATATCACATATTACCGTAAGCCTCGTGAATAAGGACGATGGCGGCAATACGGTTTTCCAAAAAGAATTATTAGACAAAGATATTAGTGCGCTAAGCGGAAGTGAAGATTTTGATTTGAATTTGAATGATTACGGTGGGTATGGTAACTTCACTTTTAAGACCATTGGTCTAGACGAGAATAATGTGCAGATAGAGAAAGTTTTGACTGTGCGTTATGAAAAAGAGGAAGAAAAAGTAGATCCTGATGACGGTGGGGAAGTCGAAGTAGACCCTACGGTCCCAACAAAGAAGGTCGCATTGTTTGACATAACTGTATACGACGAAAATGGAAATTTCGTAACAAGCCTTCAATCAAGCCCTGAGGGAATGAAGAACCTTGATTTGAGCGCCCTAAGTGACGGTACTTACGAACTACTGATCCAGGGTAAGGACGAAAATGGGGAAATCATTTCTACAGAGAGAAGGACCATCGTAATCTGCAAGACTGGAACAACTTGTAATAGCGATAAAAAAGTGGAAGACGTGGGCGAAGAGATTGGCCGTGTCGTAGTTACGATACTTGACAAGAACGGCACACAAGTGAAGACTCCTACTACTATCACCAATCCGCAAGCTGGTGACAGCATCCCTATAGATTTGGCAGGTTTATCGGCTGGCGTATATAGCGTTCGAATGGACTACTATTCTCCTGATGGTAGACTAATCAAAACCTTATTTGATACCATTTCTATATCTGATACTAGTGGTAATGTAGAAGTTGATGTTGATGACGAAGTAGATGTTGTAACTGAGATTGAGGTAATTATTCGAGACAAAGATGGTAATATTGTAAGAATTATAAAAGTAGATAGGAAGACTGGAACTGTGTATGTATATGATGCTGATGGAAATCTACTTTACACGATTCCGAATGGCTACAAGGACGGTAAGTTCAATATCCCATTCGATGGTCTAGAAGGTGGTGATTATACGGCTACAATTACATACAGAGATGAAAATGGCAATATAGTGGGTACTAGCGATGTGTATACAGTATCATATCAAGGTGGAAAAGCCGTAATCGTTCCAGATACTGGTAGCTTCTTTGCAGGACTTAATATGTCTAGAGAAGACTTCCTGATTACTGGTGGAATAGTATTTGCGGTGGTTGGCGTAGTAGCATTTGGTGTAGTGGCGAGGAACAAGAGGAATTTCAAGAAATAATTTACCACTCTTGGTGGGGATAGGTGTGTTACCCCACCAAGAGTACTCTACAAATTAAATAAAAAAATCGGCGCCGTATAACTGCGAGGGCGTCGATTTTTATTGTGACTAAGCTTCGATAGCAGCTTCTTCTTTTTTGGCTTTCTTCTCAGATTCTTTGGCGGCTTTTTTAGCCTTGTTGCCAAGAGTAGAACGAAGCTTGGCGGCGCGCTCAGCGCGAGCTTTGAAGCGATCTACGCGACCTTCGGTATCGATAATCTTCTCTTCACCAGTAAAGAATGGGTGACTTGCTGAAGAAATCTGCACCTTGACTAATGGATATTCATTACCATCAGTCCATTTGATAGTCTCGTCGCTTTTGGCGGTGGATTTCGTTAAGAATGAAAAACCAGCGGCTTCATCCGAAAAAACCACAGCACGATAATCTTTAGGGTGTAAATCTGTTTTACTCATAATTGCTACCTATTATATCAGAGATTTCAAAAAAAGTAAAGAAGAAAAAGGCAAGCTCTAAAGCCTACCTTTGTCTGAGAATTACAGGATGGTGTCGATGTCCTCAACGATTTCATTTTGTCCTGTGCCTTGTTGGTAGAACCAGCCGTAATCAGAGAGGCTTGATTTTTACAAGCATGTGTGGTATAATGAGAATATATATCAATTAATGAAACACTCTGTGGGAGGTTTCCTGATAGGCAGCGAGGCTTATTTGAATTCCTACGGAGGAAGAGAAAGGAAATCATAATGGCAGTAGATGTCGATATGAAAGCTCTTTTGGAAGCTGGTGCTCATTTTGGACACAAAACAAGCCGGTGGCATCCAAAGATGGCACCGTATATCCATTCCAAGAAACAAGGTGCACACATTATTAATCTTGATAAGACTGTAGAGGCTCTAGAAAAAGCTCTCCCAGCCATTACCGAGATTGCCAAAAAAGATAAGAAGATTCTTTTCGTTGGCACCAAGAAACAGATGAAGGATACAGTAAAAGCTGCAGCCGAGTCTGTAGAAATGCCTTACGTGACAGTGCGTTGGGTCGGTGGTACACTTACCAACGTAGAGACTGTCAACCGTCAAATCAGAAAACTCAAAGATCTCGAGAAGAAGATGGCTTCAGGTGAGCTTGAAAATCGTTATTCTAAGCTCGAAGTCCAGAGATTTCAAGAAGAAATTGATCTCTTGAATGAGCGTTACGGCGGCATCAAAAACATGAGCGAGCAACCGGCAGCAATCGTGGTAGTGGACGCCTGCGAGGATAAAAACGCAATTAAGGAAGCTAACAATCTTAATATTCCAGTATTTGCAATTACTGATACCAACGTAGATCCGACCAATATCGACTACGTAATTCCGGCAAACGATGACGCGATTAAAGCTACCTCTCTTATTTTGGACTACATTGTAGCTGCAATCAAAGAAGGTCGTAAATAATCTTATTTTTATAAATTAAGCTTTTAAAAAGGAGGCAAAAATGGCTGAAATTACAGTCGAACAAATCAAAAAGTTAAAAGAGCTCTCTGGTGCCGGGCTTACCGATGCCAAGAAAGCTTTGGTAGAAGCTAATGGCGATTTTGACAAAGCACTTGAAGCAATGAGGAAAAAGGGCCTAACCAAGGCCGAGAAACGCGGCGATCGCGAGACTCGTGAAGGTCTAGTAGAAGCCTATATCCACGATGGTCGGCTTGGCGCAATCGTAGAAGTCAACTGCGAGACTTCTTTTGTGGCTAAGACTGAAGAATTCAAGACTTTGGCCCACCAAATCGCCATGCAAATTGCATCGATGGCACCACTTTATGTGTCTGAAGATGATATTCCGGAGGCGGATAAAAAGGCTAAGATCAAAGAGCTTGAAGAAAGCTTCAAGGGCCCAGAGAACATGAAAGAAAAAATCTTGGAAGGCCAAGTCAAGAAGGCTTTCTCGGATAAGGTTCTAATGAACCAACCATACATCTTGGATGACACCAAGACTGTGGAGCAATTCATCAAGGAAGCTATCGCTAAGACCGGTGAAAACATCACCGTGCGCCAGTTCAAGAGAATTGAGCTTGGGGTGACGGAATAAACATTATACTAGGAAAAATAGCCCGCGAGGGCTATTTTTTGTAAATTTGATTAATACAGTTTTAATAGCAGCTAGCATAGAGTGGCTGAATTCTAGTTCCAATTGCGACCCTTTCTAAATTGCTTGAGTATGCCTTTTTGTCTAGCTACCCACTGTGGACTATGCCAGTCTAATCGTTTTCTAGGTCTATTATTAATCTCCCAGACAGCATTGTCAATATCTTT
>JAFWMK010000013.1 GCA_017545585.1 Candidatus Saccharimonadota bacterium | reverse complement strand
TTATTTGCATGAGCTCTTGAATCGCTCAGTTGCTTAAAAATTTGTTTTAACATGTAGAGACCTTTTTGTTTTTATTAATTTTTATTTATTGTTTTTGTGTATGATCTGTTATGGTTTTATATTAGCATAAGTTTTTTAAAAATGCAAGGGCTTTTAAATAAATATAGCTACCCAGACAAAAATATGTTATAATGGTTAGTAGCAAATTTTTTTGATTATAATAATAAAGGAGAATATGGCAAATACTGACCTAAGTAAACTGCGAAATATTGGCATTATCGCCCATATTGATGCAGGTAAGACCACGACTTCGGAAGCGATTCTTTACCGAACTGGTCTCAAACACAAAATTGACCTTGTAAAAGGTGGTACTGGTGGTGCTGACACCGACTGGATGGAGCAAGAGAAGGAACGCGGCATCACGATTACTTCTGCTGCAGTAACTGTTTACTGGAAGAATCATCAGATTAATATTATCGACACCCCGGGGCATATCGACTTTACCGCCGAGGTGGAGCGTTCGCTTCGCGTACTTGATGGCGCAGTAGTAGTATTTGACGGTAAAATGGGTGTAGAAGCTCAGTCTGAGACCGTCTGGCGTCAAGCTACCAAATACGGCGTGCCACGCATTTGTTTCGTCAACAAAATCAACCAAATCGGTGGCGATTTTTACAAATCACTCGATTCTATTCACAAGCGCCTTTCCAAGAATGCGTTTGCAATTCACTTGCCAATCGGTTTTGAAAAAGATATCTGTGGTGTAGTAGACCTTATCGACATGAAAGCTTATACCTACAAAGATTACGCTGATCACGAGCTTACCGTCGGTGAAATCCCAGAAGATATGAAAGAAAAAGCCAAGAACTATCGTTCGATGCTTGTAGAAGAAGCCGTTCAAGCCGATGAAGCTTTGATGGAAAAATTCTTCTCTGAAGGCGAAGAATCCATTACCGTAGACGAACTCAAGTCCGCTCTTAGAAAGCGCGTACTTGACGGCGATTTCTTCCTAGTTACTGGTGGTGATGGTCGTGGTGTAATTGTAGAAAAAGTCCTCGACCTCATGACCGATTATTTGCCATCTCCACTCGATCGTGACCAAGGTCAGACTGTGGGCACCGATCCCAAGACTGGTGACCAAATCGTACGTAAGGCTGCTGATAATGAGCCACTTACCGCACTCGCATTCAAGATTGCAACCGACCCATTCGTAGGCAAATTAATCTTTATCCGCGTTTATGCTGGTAAACTCAAATCTGGCGACACCGTCCTTAATGCTTCTACAGGTGATAAGGAAAGAGTCGGACGCCTAGTTCGAATGCACGCAAACGACCGAAAAGACATTTCCGAGATTGGGGCTGGCGATATCGCTGCCGTAGTAGGGCTTAAAAACTGTACCACTGGTACGACAATTTGTGATCCTACCCATCCAATCCTACTTGAGAGCATTGAATTCCCAGATCCACCAGTATCAATTGCAGTAGAACCAAAGACCAAAGCCGACCAAGAAAAAATGGGTATTGGCCTTTCAAAGATGGCCGAAGAGGATCCAACCTTCCGTGTACATACCGACGAAGAAACTGGTCAAACCATCATCTCTGGTATGGGCGAACTTCACCTAGAAATCATTATCGATCGTCTCAAACGTGAACACGGCGTAGAGGCCAACACTGGCGCGCCGCAAGTAGCATATCGCGAAACCATCCGCGGCACTGCAGAAGCTCAAGGTAAACACATCAAGCAATCTGGTGGTCGTGGTCAATATGGTGATGTATGGATTAAATTTGAACCGAACGAGACCGGTAAGGGCTTTGAATTTATCGATCAGATCAAAGGCGGTGTGGTGCCTCAAGAATACCGTAAACCAGTTCAAAAAGGCGTGGAAGACACTTTGGCTGGCGGTGTAATCGCAGGTTATCCAGTAGTAGACGTGAAAGCTACGCTTTATGATGGTTCTTATCACGACGTAGACTCTTCTGAGCTTGCCTTTACCTTGGCTGGTGCTCTTGCAACTAGAGAAGGTATTGCTAAGGCAAATCCTGTACTTCTCGAGCCAGTAATGAAGATGGAAATCACTACTCCGGAAGATTTCATGGGTGACGTGATTGGTGATATCAACTCTCGTCGTGGCCGGATTGATGAAATGGAAGATCTTAACGGCGGCGCTAAGCTCATCAAGGCTTTCTGCCCTCTAGCCAATCTCTTTGGGTATACTGGCGATCTTCGTGGCATGACTCAAGGTCGCGCAGCCTCTTCAATGGAGCTTTATGGGTATGAAGAAGTACCACCAAACGTAGCTCAAGAGATTATCGAGAAGAGAAATTCGAAATAATCTTCGTGACTTGGGGGAAACAAAAACCCGAAACTAACGTTTCGGGTTTTTTGGTGTTAGGGTTTCTGTGCTAGATTGAAAGCTCTTTCTGACGGCGAGAACGCTTCTTGGCCTTAACTACGAAGTACATAACAAACCCAATAATCACAGATATAATAATCAAAAAGACCCAAATTGGACATTTGATAACTAATTTTTTGAGTTCTTTAACTTCGCCATTTTCAAATTCAACTTTGTAGACAAGATTAAAAATGCCGGCAGCGGGTGTCTCTTCGTAGACAATCTCATTAATCATGGTGCGGTCTGGAAGAACAAGTTTTTTGACAGGGGCATTTACGTTGGAATAAATTGGTTGGCCAGAAAAAAGCGGATAGACTTCCATAGTGTAAGTAGCGGTCCCATGAAGGTTACCAGTGTTTTTGACCTTGGAACTTGCGACAATATTACCATCAAACAGAAAACTTGGAGAATTCAAATCGGTAATTTCGGCGCTTAGACGTGTCTCGCCAGAGACTTCGGCAAAAATTGTGTGCGCCATTACAATAGATTCTTTGACTGCAATAGCACTAGAGTCATTATTGTCTGGAGGAACTGAGGTGGCTGTAATAGCAGCGTATTGCCCACCCGCGGGAGCATCTTCTGGGACATTTATAGTATAAAAAACCTCGTCCGACTCTTTTGGTAGAATACTACCAGAGCTAGGCACGTTCAAAGTAATCCAGTTAGCAATTTGACCGCGTCCTTCTATGTCTTCAAAAATCGCCCGACTATTGTCATCTCGGTAAAAGCTTTTTACTTCTAGTGAATATTTGATAGAAATGGTATTTTCCTCTGGGTTCATAATCCAAAAAGAACCAGTATAGGTCTCGCCAGGCTTAAGAGAAATACGATTGGTCATTGGTGACATCATAAAGGCCGCCATTGGACCAATGTATGGATCATCAGCATAAACGCCAGAAAAATTTACAAGCGATAAAGTAAGTACTGCCGCAACCACTATGAACTGACTAAAAAAATGTTTTCTCATAAAACCTCCACTATGTATATAGTATATTGTATTATAGCTTGAAAAAAAAATAAACCCCCACGCGGGGGGTTATTTTTTGTTAATTTTATGCAGAGGTTGGATCTTCGTAGGTGAAGGTATAAGTTACATTACCAGTGTAAGTACCAGCCTTTGTAGTAGAAATGGTATAAACATTATAAGTAGCAGTCTCAGTCACCGCAGTAGACTCATCCGTAGGAGCGTTTGAACTCATGAAGACTGTGTCACCGGTTTGGTTAGTAAACTGAGCTGGGGTACCACCGTTACCTTTCGTAATGGTATAGCCTTCGGAGGTAGCCGCCGCTGGGGCCGTAGAAAGGAATGGAAGCGTACTTGGGGTAGTTGCACCGTTCGATAAAGCTGGCGTATCTACAGTAACTTCAAAACCATTTTCGTCATTACAATAACCGCTAAAGTGGCTAGTTCCTAATTCAACATCAGCACCCGGTTTGAGAGTAGCAGAATATTTATGATATGGTGGCACAGCCGGATTTGCAGTGTCATCATTGTCTGCTGTACCAGCTGTAGTTGGACCATTCCAAGCTGGGCCAGTAGTAACATCAGTTTGGCTAGCAGCACCACTTTCACCATAACGTTCGAACACACAAGCGCTAGTGATCGTAGCCTGTAGAGTATCGGTAACCGTTACAGTTTGCTGAGCTGCGAACACGCCAACTATCGGCATGGCAGCTAGAGCAATACTAGCAGCACCAATGGTTAGAGTTTTTTTCATTTTGTTTTCTCCTTTCGTATTTGTTTTATAATACGATTTTTATTTTTATTAAATGTTGGTATGACCTAACATTGCTTCTTATTATATACTTAAGTATTTTAAAAAGCAAGAGTTTTTTTAGATTTTTTTTCAAAAAAGTGTTAGAACTATGCTGTTTTACTAAAAAGCTCTTTACAATTTATTTAAAATAGTCTAAAATAGTAAAGTAGAGTCTTGGAGCTGGTTTTTATTAGCGCTCCAACCGTAATAATAAATAAAGGAGAAAGAATGGCAAATTTTGACCGTTCCAAGCCGCATATCAATGTCGGCACCATGGGTCACGTCGACCATGGTAAAACCACTTTAACTGCTGCGATTACTAATGTACTCGCAAAAAGATTGCCTAGCGATGTAAACAAGGCAGTCGCTTATGATCAAATCGATAACGCTCCAGAAGAGAAAGCTCGTGGTATCACCATCGCTACTTCCCATCAGGAGTATGAGTCTGAAAAGCGCCACTACGCACACGTAGATATGCCAGGCCACGCAGACTATATCAAAAACATGATTACCGGTGCTGCACAGGTAGATGGTGCTATCTTGGTAGTTGCTGCCAATGATGGCCCTTTGCCACAAACTCGTGAGCACGTACTTCTTGCTCACCAGGTGAACGTACCAAAGATCATTGTATTTTTGAATAAGATGGACCTTGCGGATCCTGAACTCGTTGAACTCGTTGAGATGGATGTTCGTGATCTTCTTAACAAATATGGTTTCGATGGTGACAATGCTCCTATCATCAAGGGTTCTGCTACCAA
Source organism: Candidatus Saccharimonadota bacterium (assembly GCA_017545585.1). Lineage (GTDB taxonomy): Bacteria > Patescibacteriota > Saccharimonadia > Saccharimonadales > Saccharimonadaceae > Nanosyncoccus. The sequence goes on along the minus strand of JAFWMK010000013.1, from coordinate 39,798 downwards.
AGCTCTTGAGGGCGACAAAGAGGCCGAGGATGCTATTATGGAACTTGTCACTGCTATGGATGAATACTTTGACATTCCAGAACACGATCTCGACAAACCATTCCTCATGCCAATTGAGGATGTCTTCTCAATCAAAGGCCGTGGCACTGTAGCTACTGGTCGTATTGAGCAAGGTGTTGTCAAATTGAACGATGAAGTAGAAATCGTTGGTCTTCGTGACACCCAGAAGTCTGTTGTGACTGGTATCGAAGCCTTCCATAAGACCCTCGATCAAGGTCAAGCTGGCGATAACGCTGGTCTCCTTCTTCGTGGTATTGAACGTGATCAAATCGAACGTGGTCAAGTAATTGCTAAACCAGGCACCATTACCCCACACACTGAGTTTGAAGCACAGGTTTACATCCTTAAGAAAGAGGAAGGTGGTCGCCACACTCCATTTTCTAAGGGTTACAAGCCACAATTCTACTTCCGTACTACTGACGTAACTGGTGAAGTAGAACTTCCAGCAGACAAAGAAATCGTGATGCCTGGCGATCAGGTAACCTTCAAGGTTAAACTCCTCGCTCCAGTAGCTATGAACGATCAAGACCGTTTCGCTATCCGTGAAGGTGGCAAGACTGTTGGTTCTGGTGTTATTACCAAGGTAATAAAATAGTTTCGCTTCGCTTTGGACTTTCTTTAAAAAGAAAGTCCAGCAAAGAAACTAGTATAAAAAAGAAGGCAGGCACATGTCCTGACCTTCTTTTTTGTTTATAACAAAAAATCCCCCGTTCGGGGGATTTTTGGAAAAACTCCAGACTTTTACATCTTGATTTCGGCGTCTACACCAGCAGGGAGGGAGAGGTTTTGAAGGCTCTCGATGGTTTTTGGAGTAGCGTTCAAGATGTCAATAAGGCGTTTATGAACTTTCATCTCGAAAGCTTCGCCACCAGTCTTGTAGACATGTGGGGATTTTACCACGGTGAAACTGCTTCTCTTGGTAGGTAGTGGGATTGGACCAGATACCTTAGCGCCGGTACGAATAGCGGTGTCTACGATCTGGCGAGCGCTTTGATCAATCACGCGATGATCATAAGCCTTGAGCCTAATTCTAATAGTTAGACCTTCTTGTTTTTTGGCTTCTGCCATTTTTTCCTTTCTTCTCTATAACCTTAGGTACGTACTTAGATGACGGCCGGTAAGTTTTTAGAGGTAGATAATTAATTTGATATATCTCCATTATACCACACTTTGCACGAAAAAGCAAGATAGAGTATAATAAGCCTATGAGTTTCGCAAAATTCAAAAAGCGATTTTATTTCAAGTTGGCGGGGTATTTTCGACGTCTAGCTAATCGTGCACTCAAAAGATGGCATCCGCGAATCATTGCGGTAACTGGATCGGCCGGAAAAACCACGATGCTTAGCCTCCTGGAGCATGAGATGGGGAAGAAAGCTCATTATTCCCATGATGCAAACTCGGCTTTTGGGGTACCGTTTGATCTTTTAGGACTAAAAGGAATCAAGGCCTCTAAGCTCAAATGGATCTGGTTAATTGTAGCAGCGCCAATAAAATCATTGTACTACAAGCATAAAGAGACGTTTTATGTAGTAGAAATTGACGGGGAGCGACCACATGAGGCAGAATTTTTGGCTGAGTGGTTAAAACCAGAAGTGACGATTTGGGTATCAATTGGGCTTTCGCATGCAGTGCAATTTGAAAAAGTAGTAGAGGATGGTGAATTTAAGGATTTAAAAACTGCCATTACTTCGGAATTCGCTAATCTACCAGAAAATACCCAAAAATTGGTGTATATTGACGCCGAGTCAAAAGCCATGGTAAAGGCCACTGAAGGTATTAAAGCCAAGGTGGTGCCAATCAAAAAATCTTTACTCAAAAAATACGTAGTTTATCCAGATTCGACAGATTTTACCTATGGTGATACGACTTTTCATTTCAATCATCCCGAGATCAGAGACCTAGCTTTTCATCTATTTGTTTTACAGGATTTGATGAAATATCTAAAACTACCGTTTAACCCGGATTTCTCAGACGTTAAACAAATGCCAGGACGATGCTCATATTTTAAGGGTATCAAAGGGATAAATATCGTAGACAGTAGCTACAATGCTCATATGATTTCGATGGAACCAATCCTAGATATGACCAAGCGGATGCACGCAGAGAAAAAGTGGCTGGTGATTGGCGATATCGTAGATCAAGGTTCCTTGGAGGAACAAGAACATACCAAATTGGCACATTTGATCGCCGATGCAGAGCCGGACTTAGTGATTTTAGTAGGACGAAGAACCAAAAAATGGACTGCTCCAGAATTGAAGAAGCTAGGAATACCTACAGCAACCACTACGGACCCTAGAAAAGCGCTTGCTTTCATCGAAAAGCATATTAAAGGAAATGAAACTCTGGTTTTTAAGGGTAGCCAGTATCTAGAATGGATTATCGAGAAGCTCTTAGCCGATCCAAAAGATGCCAAAAAACTTTGCCGCAGAGATAGAGGTTCAGTGCAAAGACGCAAGAATTGGGGGCTTGATTCATGAAAGACCCGTATGATTTGTATATTATACATGGGTGGACCTATACTGTGGAGCCGTGGAAAAGGACTATATTGCTTTTAAAAGAACAAGGTATTCGAGTAAAAATGCTTCGTGTACCAGGCTTAACCGAGCCTTCTGACAAAATATACACTATCGATGATTACGTAAAATGGGCCGACTCGGAAATTCCAGACGGAGCAATCGCCTTAGGACACTCCAATGGCGGACGAATTTTATTAAATTTATGCGCCAACAAACCTGGCAAGCTAAAGTATTTAATTCTGTTGGATTCGGCAGGAATTTACGAAGTGACAGCAAAGAAAAAAATCGTAGCTGGACTAGCGAAGGTAGGCAAGCCGCTAAAAAAGATTCCGGTCGTAAATAAAGCTTTTCATAAATTTACTGGGACCACAGATTATTCAAAGGCTCCTGAGAACATGAAGCAGACTTTGGTAAACATGCTAGATTCGGATAAAAACCTCAAAATCGGCGATGTAACGACCAAGACCTATATTCTTTGGGGTAAAAAAGATACTACCACACCACCACGCCAAGCGACGGCGATTTACGAGAGACTGCCTAGTGCAGAACTAAAATTCTACGCAAATTGGACTCATGCTCCATACATTTCCGATCCTGAAGGGTTAGCTAAAGCGCTTACTAAACTAGTAAAGAGGTTAGAGAAGTGAAACGCTATTACTTAGGACTAAATGTTAATGGACCGAGCATCAGCGAATGCTTATTTGGGCGGGGCTCGAAAGGAGACCTAAGGGAATTAAACGAGCTTTTGGCCAGAAAATATCGAGGCACCCCGATACTTTGCAAAAATGGCCGTTCGGCACTGACCTTAGCCCTAAAAGCCTACCTAAATGGCGGTGATAAGATTATTGTCAATGGTTTTACTTGCTATGCGGTATATGAAGCCGTGGTAGGAGCTGGAATGACACCAATTTTTGCCGACATCAATGAAAAGGATTTAAATTTTGATATCAAGACTCTCGAAAAATTAGTTGCAACCCCAACTGGGAGAGGAGCCAAAGGAATTATCGTACAAAATACTCTAGGAAATGCGGTGGACATGGAAAAAATCGAAAAATTTGCTAGAGATCATAATCTTATATTAATCGAGGATCTAGCACATTCGGCGGGAGCCAAATATTACGATGGAAGGGAAGTAGGAACAGTAGGTGCAGCGACGGTACTATCTTTTGGCAAAGACAAAGCAATCAACACAATCACTGGTGGAGTGGTAATTTTGAGGGCTCCTCAAAAAAATGAAATTGAAGCACCATTTAAAACCTCGAAAATATCGGAAACTTTAAGGGCAAGGTTATACCCATTGTTTTGTGGCATTTGTAGAGGATTAAACCACGTTCATCTGGGTGGAATTATGATGCGTTTTTTCCTAGCTACTCATCTAGTAGAAAAATCAGCTGATAGTCGCCTTGACATTCGACGAAAACCACCAAAATTCATTGCGAAAATAGCGATCCAACAGATCAAAAGTTTTCACCATCGTGGGCAACCAGCGATTAGAGAATTTTGTCTAGTAAAAAATCGCGTGGAGGTACTATCTAAGCTACGAAAAGCTGGATATTTCTTCGATGCGCTTTGGTATGAAAAACCAGTATCGCCAGAAAGGTATTACAAAGAGTTAAAGTTCCCAGAAAAACAATGTCCAGTAGCCGTAGAAGTTGCAAGCAAAATTATTAATTTACCTAAATATTATAAAAGTAAAGACCTAAACGTCGCTATGAGTATTATCAAACCATATTTAGTGGAGGATGGAGATGAGCAATAACCTAGATGTAGATTGGGACAAAATAGTCAAAAAATATCCCGAAGCAAATTTTTTGCAATCACCAAAATATGGATTGATGAATGAACTGCTGGGATGTAAAGTAGTTCAAAAAGATTTTGATGGAAAAGCTTACGTATTAATGATTGTTAGAAATGCTAAACGAGGACGATATCTAGAGATCCCTTGTGGACCGTTAATGGATTGGTCCAAAGATAAATTAGTAGATGAAATTTTTGAAAAAATTATCGAGACTGCCAGGACAGAAAAATGTGTATTCGTTCGGATGCGACCCCAACTTTTGATGAGTGATAAAAATATGGCAATTCTAAAAAAACGTGGACTAGAAAAATCGCCAATGCACCTCGCCGCAGAACATACCGTAATGATATCTCTTACTAAATCTGAAGAAGAACTCTTAGCCGACATGCGACGTCAAACTAGATATGAAGTAAGGAGAGCGGACAAACTCGGGCTCAAAGTGCAAAAAGATAACAGTGAAGCAATTTTTAAAGAATTTCATAAGATTCAAGCTGAAACCGCGAAGAGACAGAACTTCGTGCCACCGTCCCTTGAGGTTCTATTGGCAGAGAAAAAAGCCTTTGGCGACGATATTGCGATTTACAAGGCTCTAACCTCCGAAGACCAGCCGGTAGCTTATGGCTTGATTATCAAAAGCGGCACGGAAGCAGATTATTACGAGGCTGCATCGACTGAGCTTAATCGTAAATTACCCGGTGCATACGCGCTTTTATGGCAAGCGATGAAAGATTTAAAAAATGAAGGATACGAACGATTCAATCTTTGGGGAATTGCACCAGCAGGACAGCCAAATCACCGTTATGCCGGAGTGACTACCTTCAAAACTGGTTTTGGTGGCGAGGTGTTAGAATTTGTGCCAGCCCACGATTTGGTAATTTCTAAAATTCGGTACCTCAAAAACTTAACTGTAGAAACGATGCGCAAAAAACGGAGGCATTTATGAACATAATTGATGGTACTTCCAAAAAAGACTGGGATGATTTTGTCTCCAAAAGACCAGAGGCAAATTTCTTACAAAGCTGGGATTTTTATGAGTTTCACCTCTCGCGTGGCAAAAAGGTAGTCAGAAGATTGATTTTGGAAGGCGAAAAAATCGTAGGCGCATATGCTGGGGTAGTAGAAACTGCTAAGCGTGGCACTTACCTCGCGATTGCTGGCGGACCACTAATCGATTGGAGTAATTCTAAGATTATAAAAGCCGTTTTTGATGACATTCGTTCGGAGGGTAAAAAAACTGGATGCGTATTCGTAAGAGTGCGGCCGCAATTAGAGTTATCTGAAAAATCTCTTAAGATTATGAGTGATAACGGCTTAGTGAAGGCGCCGATGTATCTTTCAGTAGAATACGCGGGAATTCTAAATCTCAACAAGACCAAGGAAGAAATATTAGCGGGGGCTTCACAGGGCTTTAGGAGAAAACTAAGAAAAGCCGAGAAAAACGAAATCGAAATCAGCGCCTCAGATGATACAAAAGAAATTAAAGATTTTTGTAAACTCGAAAAACTTCATGCTGAAAGGCAAAAATATATAGCATTTTCGAGTAGCTTTTTGACGAAACAGTTCGAAGCGTTCAAAGAGGGTAAAGAAGTGTTAATTTATACCGCAAAAAAAGATGGGGAAATTCTAGCACAAAACTTTATAATTTTTTATGGTCCGGAAGCGAGTTATCATTATGGCGTATCTTCAGAACTTGGGACTAAATATTCGGCAGCACCGCTGCTTCATCTTGCGGCAATGGAAGAAGCAAGAAAACGAGGGTGTATTCGCTACAATCTCTGGGGAATTGTTGGCAAAGAAGAAACTTCACACCGTTTTTATGGCGTTTCAGAATTCAAACGTTCGTTTGGCTGCGAAGAACTCAAATATACTCCAGCACATGATTTAATTTTGAAACCCCTAAAATACAAGCTTACTAAAATAGTTGAAACTGCGCGCAAGAAAAAGCGACATGTTTAGATTTTTTGTGATATAATGTAGACATAAGCATTTAAACAGGGTGACTTTATGGCACATATTAATAGAAGATTTATTGATAAACATTGGTTTGTATTTATTATCCGGGGCCTAATGGCGGCAGTCTTTGGTTTCTTGGCCCTTTTTAGCAATACCACGGGACTCGAAGTAATAAGCTCAACGATTGCGATTTTTCTACTCTTGATGGGGATTATAGATTCAGTGAGCGCGCTCTATGCTTCAGTTAAGAAACATGGTTGGTTTAATTCTGTGGTAGATGCCTTAGTTGATGTTGTCGCAGCATTATCATTGTTATTCTTTGCAAAAGATAATTTAGTAGTTACTCTTGTGATTATCGCTGTCTATACTATTATCTCTGGACTCATCGACATCTTTCATGGTTTTCTTTCGACGGTGGACCCAACCGATCGTTTTATCCGAGTGCTCGCTGGAGTCGTTGGCTGTGTTGTAGGCATAGTGATTCTAAATGCTGGCGAATTTGAGCTCACAACTTTTGTCCGGTTCTTTGGCGTGTACATGCTGATCGTAGGCGTAACTAGCCTAGTTTATGGTGTGCATAACCGCTCTCAAAATATCGAAGACAAAACGGCTAGAAGCCAAGCTCTAAAAGGCAAAAAACATACGTCGAAAGCTAAGAAGAAAAAATAAAAACTAAGCTCATCTGTGGTATAATAGGTTCTTAAGGAGAACTATGAAAACTGTTAAAAAAGCAATTATTACGGATGCGGGGTTTGCTAGTCGGTATTTACCGATCACAAAAACTATTCCAAAGGCGATGGTGCCAATTGGCGCTAAGCCAGCAATGCAGCTTTGTGTAGAAGAGTGCGTAGCGGCGGGAATTGAGGAAATTATTATTGTAGCCACACCGAACACAATGGCTAAAGAAATTTACGACAATTATTTTCATGATCCAGCGACAAATGTCCAGAATTTGCTAGAAAAACAGGGCAAGTCCGAACGCTTCGAGCCAGTCAAAGAAGTTTTGAATTTTCCTAAGATTACCGTAATCGAGCAGGATGCTAACCTTCCTTATGGTAACGGTTCGCCGATTGTATCCGCCAAAGAATACGTAAAAGATGAAGAGGCTTTTGTAGTACTCTATAGCGACGATTTGATTTTTGGTAATTCAGATGTAAAAACCTTGATCGAGACTTATCAAAAAAATGAGGACGCCAAGGCCGTGATTGCAGTAACCGAAATGCCAGAATCGGTCTGGAATAAATACGGTATGGTGGCACTAAAAGAAAACGGCACGCTTTCTCATATCGTGGAGAAGCCAAAAACTCCAGATCTTTCTCCTAGCAACCTTACGAGCTACGGACGTTATTTACTCACGCCGGAAGTTTTTGAATATTTAGTGCCTTCCAATACTGGTCTAGACGGTGAGCTCTGGACTGTGGATGCGATTACTAGACTGACCGAGATTGGTGATGTCTTGGTAGCCAGAAGTAATGGCACCTGGATGACCACAGGAGATCCAAAGAACTATTTTATGACGCTTTTAAAATACGTACTTGAAAACACCGATTATGCCGATGAGGTTCGTGAAGTATGCTATAATGAGTCTAAAGGAGAAAATTAAATGAATGTAGCGGAATGGATCTTAGTGGTAATACTATCAATAACTCTGTTGATTTTCTTGATAGTAGGCATTGTATTAATGGTAAAGCTTCTTGGCGTAGCAGATGAAGCTAAGCGAGTAGTAGTCAAAAGTCAAGATATCGCGGAGAATGCCAATGGTGTAGTATCGAATGTCCGTGGCATGACTTCGATTGGTGGGGTAGTACAAACTTTTGTAGACAAATATGTCGAACCAAAATTAAAAGATGATAAGAAAAAGAAGGAGGAATAATGGTAGACAAGAAGGGTGCAAAGAAAACAACTAAAAAAGCAAAGGAGTGTGATATGAGTGAAGAGAAAAAAAGTAGTGGTAAAGGCAAATTTCTGTTAGGCGCAGCACTTGGCGCAATTGCTGGAGCAGCGGCAGGGCATTTTATTTCCAAAAAAGCTCGTGAAGCAGAAGAAAGAGAAGCAAAAGAAAATGCCGAGCTTGAAAAAGCTGCTAAGCTAGCCGAAAAAGAAGCCGAGAAAGCCGAAAAGGCCGAAAAAGACACAAAAAAATCCGCTAAGAAATAATTAGGCACGCCAACATGAAGCTGACGCCGCGTGATTTTGTGCATTTGCACAATCATACCCATTATTCGCTATTAGACGGCTTAACTAAGGTGCCGGAATTGGTTGATTTTGTCAAAAATGACGGGATGGAAGCAGTGGCTGTCACCGACCACGGGACAATGAGTGGACTAGTAGAGCTTTATGAATGCTGTAATGCGGCTGGAATTAAACCTATTTTAGGACTAGAGGCCTATGTAGCGGCAAGAAAACGAACCGATAAAACTCCGGAGCACGACAAACGAAGGTTTCATATCACTCTGATCGCCATGAACGAAAAGGGGTATGAAAACCTCTGTCGAATTATGAGTGATGCCGAGATTAACGGCAAATATTACAAACCACGCACCGATCATGAGATACTAGAAAAATATAATGAGGGAATCATTTGCTTGTCCGGTTGTATGGGTTCAGAAATCTCTGAAGCTATCCGAGCGGACGACGATGAGCGGGCGCTTAAATTAATTGATTGGTATAGAAACGTCTTTAAAGATCGTTTCTACCTGGAAATGCAAGATCACGGCCATCCTTTGTCCTCTACTCATTCGGCAGAACAAAAGAAGGTAAACGATTGGCATATGGCACACGCTAAGGAGCTTGGACTTCCTTTAGTGGTAACTTGCGATGCACACTATTTGAATAAAGAAGACCAGGACGCACATGAAGTCCTGCTTTGTGTTGGTACTGCTTCTAATCTTTCTGATCCTAAACGAATGACGCTCAAAGATTACGATCTCCATGTCATACCAGCAGAGGAAATCATTGAGCACTGGCAAGATACTTGCCCGGAGGCGGTCATTAATACTCGCAAAATCGCCGAAAGATGCAATGTGGATTTGCAGCTAGGCAGAATTTTGATTCCAAAATTTCCTCTACCGGAAGGTGAGGATGAAAAGTCGTATCTTGATAAATTGGTTTTTCAGGGTTTAGTTTATCGATACGGAGGAAAGAAATTAGACGAAACTATAAATTTAACCGTGCCAGAATGTCGCAAAATCCTAGAAAAAGTCGATAAAGAACGTGACGAAAGCCACCAAGTTTTACCACGCATAGATTATGAGCTTTCGGTGGTAGACAAGATGGGATACAATGGATATTTCTTGATCGTACAAGATTTTATTAACTGGGGAAAGTCGCAACGAATCGTATACGGACCGGGGCGTGGTTCGGCGGCAGGTTCGATTCTGGCCTATGCACTTCGTATTACAGATCTGGATCCTTTGAAATACGATTTACTTTTTGAAAGATTCTTAAACCCAGATCGCGTCTCGATGCCTGATATCGACACGGATATTCAAGATACCAGACGAGATGAAGTGATTGAGTATTGTACGCGCAAATATGGAGCGGGACGAGTATCCAATATCGCTACTTTTGGTAAAATGATGGCCAAAAACGCAGTACGAGACGTGGCTAGGGTTCTAGAGGTACCATATGGTGAAGCAGACCGGCTCGCCAAGATGGTACCAGACCCAGTGCAAGGTCATCATGTCCATCTGGCTGATGCAATTAAGGATGTACCGGAGCTAAAAGAAGAATACGAAAACAACAATGTTTCTAGAGAGGTAATCGATTATGCAATGCGTCTTGAAGGTACGATCAGAAATCATGGCGTACATGCCTGCGGCGTGGTAATTGCGCCAGATGATTTGGTAAAGTTTTTACCGCTCGAAGTTTCTCAGAAAGGGCCAATTGCGGCACAGTTTCCAATGACTCAGGTGGAGGAGCTTGGGCTTCTTAAAATGGATTTTCTAGGGCTGGCCAACCTATCTGTAATTAACAACGCACTTCGGATGATTAGAAAGGTTTATCATGACGATATTGATATGGCTACATTGCCGCTCGACGACAAAGAGACCTATGAGCTTTTCCAAAGAGCAGAAACCACTGGCGTATTTCAGCTAGAATCTGCAGGGATGAAAAAGTACCTTAAAGACCTCAAGGCCTCGTCTTTTGAAGATATTATCGCGATGGTGGCGCTATACCGCCCTGGCCCAATGCAATTTATCGATTCTTTCATTCGTCGTAAGCACGGCGAAGAACCAATCACTTATCTCCACCCGGGGCTAGAGAATTCCCTCAAGAACACCTACGGAATTATGATTTATCAAGAGCAATTCATGCAGATTTCCAAGGAATGGTGCGGATTTACTGGTGGGCAAGCCGATACTTTACGCAAGGCCGTAGGCAAGAAAAAGATCGATTTGATGAAAAAAGTAAAGCCAGAATTCATCAAGGGCGCAGTGGAGGTAGGTGGCGCTACAGAAGAAATCGCCGAGAAATTTTGGTCACAGCTTTTGGATTTTGCTAATTACTGTTTTAATAAGTCCCACGCTGCATGTTACGCTCTCATTGCTTATTGGACGGCCTATCTCAAAGCACACTACCCAGACGCTTTTATGGCGGCCTTGATGACTTCTGACATGATGAAATCTACCGAGAAACTTGCACCAGAGATCGCTGAATGCAAAAGAATGGGCTTGAAGGTGCTTGGTCCAGATATCAATCAAAGTTACGGCGATTTTGGTATCGTAGGCGGCGAAAAGACTATTCGTTTTGGGCTTTCTGGGGTAAAAAATATTGGACAGGCCCTGATTGAAGAAATCGTAATACCAGAAAGAGATAAAAACGGCCCATTCAAATCAATTTGCGATTTTGCCAAACGGGTAGATTCGACTAAATTTAATAAGAAGACTTGGGAAGCCGCCATTAAAACCGGAGCATTTGATAGTTTTGGGTATTCACGCTCAGATTTGCTATTTAACTTGGAAGCGATCCAAGCTTACGGCTCGAGAATACAAAAGAACGAAGCTACTGGACAAATGGACATGTTTGCCTTGATGGGTACAGCTGGAGAAATACCAGAACCAGAAATCAAACCTGCACCTACTCAATACTCCAGTAAAGAAGAACTTTTGTGGGAACGAGATTTGATGGGACTGTATTTGTCGGCACATCCTCTGGATAAATACGATCTGTATTTTAACGAGCAGACCCATTCAATGGAAAAAATTTGCCCAGACAATCAAGATAAGACGGCAGTGGTAGGAGGAATCATTACCAGTGTTCGGAGCATTCTAACCTCAAAAGGCGACAAAATGGCTTTTGTAAAAATTGAAAACAAAACCGGTGAAGCTGAAATTATAGTTTTTCCAAGAGTTTTTGCAACATGCGGAGCGAAATTAGAGATAGACAATGTCATACGTGTACAAGGTCAAATAGATGCCAAAAATAAAGATGGCACAATGGGAAGCGAAGCTAAGATTAAGGCTGAGGCAGTAGAATTAGTCTCGGATGATTTACTTGAAAATTACCAACCTACCGGTACTAAATTAGCCCAACCATGGACGACCCCAAAATTAGAGGGTGAAGAATTTTGGCGAAGAAAAAAACGATCACAACAGGGAATAGAAGCTCTGAAAGTAGCAAAATCCGTACCAAAAGACCCTAGAAGACAAAAACTATTTTTACTAGTAAAAGATCTAGAAGACGTAGATGCACTAACGACGTTAAAAGAGCTGGCCGATGAATACGCAGGATTACAGGAAGTAGTATTGGTCGTAATTGAAGATGGCGAGAAAAAGGCGCTCAAAATGCCATTCAAAGTAGACATCTGTCCTGATTTACTTGATGATCTCAAGCGGTTGGTTGGCGAGGGCTCTGTAAAAGTGGTATAATTTAAGGTATGAAAAAGAAAAAGGTGTCAGATTCCGTGACGGTAAACCGACGGGCGCATTATGATTATCAGCTCGGCGAAGAACTGGTCTGCGGAATGAGTCTCTCTGGCCCTCAGGTAAGACTGATACGAGACCATCACGTGCAGCTCAAAGGCTCTTATATAGCGATTCGAAACTCTGAATTATGGCTCTATGGGCTAACATTGGGCGCTGATACGACTTCCGATATTAGACTCCTTGCCACCAAAAAACAAATTGCCGCACTTGAACGAGAAAAGGTAGCTGGCTCTACGATTGTACCAGTAAAACTTCTGGGTGGAGGACGACATATCAAACTAGTAATTGCAGTAGGTAAAGGTAAGAAAAAATACGACAAACGAGAAACCATCAAAAAGCGTGACATCGAAAGAGGGAGATATGCTTAAGATTTTTTCGTGGAATGTAAATGGTATTAGAGCAGTCCTCAAAAAAGGCGCTCTACAATCTTTGATCTCTGAATATCAGCCGGATATTTTATGTCTTCAGGAAACCAAAGCCAAACAGGGCCAGGCCGAGATAGATTTTTCCGAATACGAAGAAATTTGGAACTCGGCAGAAAGGGCCGGCTATTCAGGTACTGCGATTTTTACCAAAATAAAGCCTGTCCGAGTTTTAAATGACTTTGAGATTGACTCAAAAGATAACTATGGCGATTTAAGCAAAGAAGGTCGGGTGCAAGTAGTGGAGTTTGAAAAGTTTTATCTTGTCAATGTTTATACACCAAATTCCAAGCCAGATTTATCGCGATTAAAATTACGCTTTGATGATTGGGATCCACAGTTTTTGATTTTGTTAAAAGAGCTAGAAAAAACCAAACCGGTAATAACTTGTGGGGACTTCAATGCAGCGCATGAGGAAATTGACCTTGCTCGGCCAGAATACAATCACAGAAATGCTGGTTTTACGGATGAAGAGAGAAAGGGAATCTCTAATATTATCTCGGCGGGATTTGCGGACACTTTTAGAAGTCTACATCCGGATTCCGAGCGTTACACTTGGTGGAGTCACTGGGGTAACGCTAGAGCCAATAACGTGGGCTGGAGAATTGATTATTTCTTTATTTCCTCTGATTTAAAGCCAGATCTAAAATCAGCGGAGATATATGAAAGCGTTTTTGGCTCGGACCATTGTCCAATTTCAATAGAGCTGGAGGTTTAGATGGACTACATAGAAAAACTTTCTGAAAATCCATACCAAGATTTGTATTGGAATATACCAGAAGAACAAAAACTCGGTACGGTAGCGGTAATTGGCGGAAATGGAATGAATTTTCGAACGGTCGTAAAAACCTCAGAATATTTAATCAATACTTTTCCATTAAAGGACGTAAAGGTGGTTTTACCGGACAGCCTGAAATCAAAAATGCCGCCACTTGAAAATTTAGTTTTTCTAAAGACCACAGAGGTAGGATCATTCTTGAATGCGGAAGAAATCAAGGCAAGTCTTAGCGCGGTGGATTTTTCGCTTCTAATCGGGGATTTATCTAAAAACACCGTCACTGCAAAAGCTATTTCAGATGCGCTTAAAGATTCCGATAAACCAGCTATACTTACTCGCGATGCAATAGATTTGGTAATAGGTGAAGGGACAGAGAGGCTCTTAATGAAAGAAAATTTAATATTTTTTGGTTCTCTTACTCAGTGGCAAAAGATTTTTAAATCCGTCTATTACCCAAAGATGCTGCCTATGTCGTCATCTTTGATGCAAGTAGCAGAAGCGTTTCATAAATTCTCTTTGAGCTATCCAGTGCAAGCGGTGGTTCTACATGAGGGCCAGATTTTGGTATGTAAAAACGGGATGGTAAAGGTAGTGCCATTAGAAAAGACCGGGTGTTCGCCGCTAACCTTGTGGAGCGGAGAAATGGCAGGCAAAATCATGGCACTTAATCTTTTTAATCCTGATAAATTTATCGAGGCCACTGTAGCGGCGCTATTTCGATAGCTTCTTCTCAATATCTACTGCGTCTCTAGAAATATTGTGACGGCGTTGGGAAAGGAAAATCCAGAAGAAGAGCGAGCCAAGAAGACCAATACCCATAATGATGTTTTTGACAACCAATGGCCATTCGGAAGCATACAGAGTCCATACAGCCATTGCAAATAAAATCGCAAGGTAAACATTGCGACGAACGAGGATAATTTTCTTAGCAAGTTTGAAATTACGGCGCATGAGGCAATTTTTGGTGCAGTCATCAGGATGCCCCATGAATTTGCCATAGACAACAAATTCTATAATCAAACCTATAACTACATACGGGATGAGAAAACAAAGCCCGGCGATCAAATTGACACGAAGCGAGAAGAAAAGAACCATCGAAAGCGCAATAAAACCATCTGCAAACATATCGTATTTGGAAGCATATTTGCGATACCAAGGGGTCTTATTTTTGGGGAACGGCCATCTAGTGGCACAAGTACCATCTAAAGCATCGGTGATTTCACCAACCATATACACAATAAAAGCAGCATGAAGCGGTGCATCCCAAAAGCTCATCGTAAGTAGTACGGTAGCAAGAATGATTCGAGAGAAGGTCAAAATGTCCGCTAAGTATCTCATAACTATATTTTAATATATTTCTCTAGTTTATCAACAACTTTTGAAACTTTAATTTCATTGCGATGCTTTAGCATGACAGTAGACATCTGTTCGATACTATCGGGATTTTTGATTAGATAATTAATTGCTGCGGCAACGTCCTGAGGGCTAGGTGTTTTTGCCATGACAGAACCCCCGCTTGGAACAATTTCTCTTAAATCTGGGTCTACGTACAAAGCTGGAGTGCCGGCAGACTCAGCCTCTATTAAGGTCATGCCAAACGTATCAAAATTATACGAATTCAAAACGTCGAGATGACTTTTTATAATTTCTGGATAAATTTTCCTGAATTGAGTAGCCCCATGAAACTTCACATTTAAACGATGTATCTTGACGTATTTGATAGCCTTTTTGAGGTCATTACCATCGCCATAAACGTCCAGTCTATACTTGCCCTCCACATATTCGAGCGCTTTTAAAAACGGCATAATGCGTTTTTCTTTGGAAACACGAGAATGCCAAATAATTTTAAGAGTTTCGCCGGGAAGCAAGCTCTTTGGTTTTAGATTTGGCAAAAAAAGATCGTCTGCCACGCCGTTTGGAAGAACTTTGATGTTTTTTTTAACACCATATTTCATAAGCTTCGCCCTAAAATGCTCCGAAGGGGTGAGAACAAGGTCGGCAGAACTTGCGTGATTGACCATTAATGTCCACATTTTGGCGCTAGCAACAGTAGTAGCAAGATAACCGTCCCGTTTGATTTTGATGGGATGGGGAAGATACCAGGAATGGAACCAATTTAGAAGTGTCGCTACGATCGTCTTGAAGCCCAACGGGACAAGGTTTTGTTCGCCGATGTCTTCACGACCGTGCATCACTTGGACGGTTTTGATTTTGAGTTTTTGACCAAGCTTTAAGCCCGCGATAGAGCAACCAGCTTCGTAATGGACATAGAAGCAATCAAAATCTTTGATTTCAGGATGTTCTTTTAAGATTTGTTTTTCCACGAGATGTGGCCTCCTAGCAATAGGAGTAAGACCGCGACCAAACACCCGACAAGATCTGACCGGAAAAATATGTTCTTTGGCCAATTTTGTTTTTTCCGTACTCGTTTTTGGGTAAGAACTAGAAAAAACATAGACTGTGTGACCACGAGATTCTAATTCGCGTTTTTGTGCAGTAATGGTAGTAACGATACCGCCAGTAAGATCTAGGAAGCAATCTGAAAAAAAGGCGATTTTCATAGACTTATTATAACATTTTAATGGCCGGTGAGCCAGTTCCAGATACCTTCAAAGAAAGACGGCTCATTGCTTGGCAATTCTTCTGGTTCATCAATGTTAACGGTTTCACTGCCACCGGTAGGAGCACCTTCATAACTCGGAGAAATCTGCTCGCCAGTAACAAGTAGACGGTATCTAGAAGAACCGAGCGGAGTACAAGTAACCAAAGTGATTAGTGGGCGGTCGGTCTGAACTACCAAAGCACCAACGTTCGTAGGTTCAATCACCTGCTTACCAGTAACCTTGTAGGTATAACGGACGGAATTATAGTTCACATAAATTAAATCACCTTCTTCTAGTCTTTCGAGCCCGGAGAAGATATATTTATAAGGATTGGAGCTATAAACATCACCGGCGGAATGCCCTGTGATGATAAAATTACCAATTTCACCAGGAAATGCGCTAGCGCCAGAGATGCGATAATGTGCCACGCCGTGATTCATGGCCGACATTACGTCAGATAAAGCTATATTAAAGTTGATTGGCACATCAATGTTTAGCTTTGGGATGATTAGGCGCGGGTCAGCGGAGACGGTTTGGGTAATAGTAGGGTCTAGGGCTTCTATCTCGGTAGCTGGCGCATTGCCAGGAGAGACATAGGCCATAATCGGGGCGAAAATTAAGCGGTTGTATTGCAAGAACAAAATTAGCAGCACTACCGCAACTCCGGCGATAATAGGAATAAAACGACGATGACGACGAGATTTTTTGGCGCTATCGGTAGCTTTTTTACGAATTTTTTGACGGAGACGGTCTCTGATGCTAGCAGAATCGTCAGAGGTAGCGGAATTTCTAGAGGCACTTTCGTTTTGGAAATTGCCATTAGAATCAAGCGACAAGCCAGATTTGGTTTCACTTTTGCCAATATTGCTCAAGACGGAAGCGATTTCTTCGTCTTCAGCTTGCTCGCGAGCGGCTTTTAGGCGTTCTTTTGCGATGTAATTACGCGCAGCATTGGAATAATACTCGCTATAGTACTTTTGATAATAATTTTGCCAAGCAGAATGATATGTTTTCCAAGAATCAGAATTAATCTGAGAAGGAGCAGGATTATCCTTGTAATGAGTAGCGGGAACGGAATATGCACTTTTATTAGCATCACTACTATAGATGCCCTGACGAGGCTGACTGTAGCTATTCTGGCCGAGGGGTCCCTTTTCGGCACTAGAAGCATAAGCCGCCAAAACCTTCTGCCTAGCGATGTCTACCGCAGCTCTTCTCTGGGCGTCACTAGACGAACTTCGATTGAAGCCATTAGAAAACTGCCCACCGGTATCTGAATCCATAGAATAATTATAGCATATTTTGGTAAAATGTGTTAAAATATCAGTATACCTTAGCATGGGCGAATGGCGGAATTGGTAGACGCGCTAGACTCAAAATCTGGTGGTAGCAATACCGTGTGGGTTCAAGTCCCACTTCGCCCACCATTTTTTGTTCCAAAAAAACTCAAAAAAGGGGGACTGTGGTGCTTCGCGAACAAGTCCCACTTCGCCCACCATTAAATTGGGCTTTTCTTTAGAAAAGAAAAGTCCCAACGAAAAGAAAAACAGTTTGAAAAATTGTCGAAAAGCGCGGTTTCCGACAATTTTTTGTTTATTACTTTTCTATTATCCATTCACGGATAAGGGAGCCATCGCGGAAATAGTAAAGATATCTATCTGAGGTAATAGTAACTGGAAAATGAGAAGAGACATTGGAAGAAAGAGTGCGGTGGTTGAGACCGTTAAAATCATAGACGTTAAGAATCCCGTCTTTGACCGCATAGATCATACTACCATCGAGCCAGTCAAATTTATCAGTATCGGTGGACCAATCAAAGATCTCCATAGCTTCCATATCTAAAGTAGCAATATGGCCACCAGTATACATCGTAATAGCCTCGCCAGCCACCCCCACTTTAATATCTTCTGGACTAAACGAAAGCTGGTAAGTTGATTTTTCAACAAAATCTTTTTCTATATACAAAGTAATTGAAGCGCCGTCAACTACGCCAATATATTCATCATCATAAAATTTCATAGCGACTGGTCGAGTCGAGTTGGTGGTAGTCTTTAGGGTTTTGATTTCATCACTGCCAAGGCGGAAGAGCCCAATATAATACGGGTCTGGTGATTCCTCGGTAGTATTTTTCTTAGCAGAAAATACTACATCTTGGTCGTGATAGTCAAAAAATGTCACATCTGGCACCAGAATCGCAGAGATTTGTTTATCGGAAACATTAATGCGATGAAGGTTACCGTTTATCACTGCTAGTAAATTATTGGCTGATTGATCTAGTATTTTGATCTCGACAAAATCTGCGTTAAATTCTTTGGTCAAATTGACAGAGTTCGCGGGATTTTTAATATTAATCACTAGCCAATTCGTAATCGCATTTTGTTCAGCTTCTAATAGCAAGTGCTCATTATCGGAAGCCCACTTCACGCTTTTAATAACGCCAGAAAAGAGCCCGGTACTAGCGTCGGTAGCAAGGCTTGAAAAAGGTAGGATTTTAGATAGATCCACTGAGGTAACATTAACTTTATCGGTATCTAGCTTAACCAACTGCCAACTAGTAGTGTTATTTGCTAAAAGCAACGTGTTGCGATCTGGACTAATCGTAGCAAAATTGGCGGAAGATTCAAGGGCAACTTCATTTGTTCGATTTTTAAGGAATAATCGAGGGTAATGCAACCGATAAAGCAGTCCCTCGGTGATTTTGATATTACGAGACCACGTATCATACCCGTCTTTGGATAAAACGATGCTGTGTTCACCGGCAGACAAGGTTTTGCTAGTATTGGTACGCTGGAGCCAGGACGAAGGGGAACCATCAATATTGACGTCAGCTCCGGTGGGAGCGGAATAAACTTGGAGCAACCCTTGGCGTTCAATTTTAAAATCAGAACCAACCCAATAACCTGAAACTACAAAGGCTAGAATCAAGACCGTCACTATCACTGTAACCACCATAAGAATCTCTGAGATAATAATTCGACGGCTTTGACGACGCGCACGTTTTTCAATATCCATACAGCAATTATAGCACATTTTGCTCTTGTTTTTTTTAGCATAACCTAGTATGATTAATATAAATACTAAGTGAGGTAAACATGGCCGAGAAGGGCAAAAGACAAGATGATCATAGAAAAAAACGTGGAGTTAATGTTCATGCAGTACAAAAGAACAAAGCCTCTTCTCGCAGAGATGCACGTACGAACGATTATCAAAGAAAGAATGAAAGCACTACCAAAAAAACCAGCTCTAAAGAGACTGTCGAGCAAGAGCCGGTAGTTTTACTGCCAACTAAGCCTGAGACAAAGACAAAAGCTGAGGCTGAAGTTAAGCCCGAGGCTAGAACTGAAGTCGAAACCAAAAAAGTCGGCAAAGCTGGTTTTGATGAATTCGAAACCATGAGAATCACTCGGTTAGAAACACCGCACGAATCAAAGATCGTCACTAGAGATGTAGAAAAAGAATCGATCCTAAATCCAGAGCCGATAATCACAGAAAAAGAAGTTATAAAAGAAACTTTCAATCGGCCAATAATGCATCAAAAATCGTCAGTCCATCAGAAACCAACCACTTACCAGAAACCGACAGCTAAGGAAATCAAAGAATATGAAATAAAAAAGGCGCTTGCTACTGCCGCTAAATTACCAAGGGCTAACAGCAAACACGATCGTAAGAGGGATTTTAAGTACACCAATCTTACATGGACCAGAGTATTATTAGCGACAACATGTGCTATCACAGCAATTTTTGCGGTAGTTTATTTTATTAATCTTACTTCTACGGATATGTCTCTAAAGGTGGCGGCAATGCAGTCGGGCATAGAAGCATCATATCCATCTTACGTTCCACGTGGCTACACCTTATCTGATGTGACTTCTGCAAGCGGCAAAGTGACGGTACGCTTTAAGAACGGAGATAACAACTTTACACTTACAGAAGAAAATTCCAATTGGGATTCTAATGCACTTTTGAATAATTATATAAAAGAAACCTACGGCAATGAATATACGGTGGTCCGCGAACAGGGTTTAACCATTTATATGGGCGACGACTGGGGAGCTTGGGTAAATGGGGGGATGCTATATAGGTTATCAGCGACTTCTGGCAGTCTTACGAAGAAACAGATAAAAACTATCGCTGCATCATTATAGTGTGATATAATTATAGAGATGAAAGAAGTAATTACTAGGTTTGCGCCGAGTCCGACCGGATATATTCATATCGGAAATGTGCGGAGCGCAAT
Organism: Candidatus Saccharimonadota bacterium; assembly: GCA_017545585.1. GTDB lineage: Bacteria > Patescibacteriota > Saccharimonadia > Saccharimonadales > Saccharimonadaceae > Nanosyncoccus. The sequence continues at coordinate 19,504 of JAFWMK010000013.1, read as the reverse complement.
TTATCCATATCTAATCGCCAAACAGGACAATGGCAAGTTTATTTTAAGAATAGAAGACACCGATCGAGAACGTTATGTAGAGGGTGCAACCGATTTGATCGAGGATACATTGAAGTGGCTAGGCTTGGATTGGGACGAGGGCCCAATTGTGGGCGGGGAACATGGACCATATTTTCAGAGCGAAAGACTTCCGATTTACCACGAGTGGGTCAAAAAATTAATTAGCAGTGGCCGAGCTTATGCTGATCCTACTCCACCAGAGAAAATTGATGAATATCGTAAAAAATGTAATACAGAAAAAATACCTTTTTTGTATCGTGATTTTAGGCCAGAAAATCTAGATTTTACTTTTCGAGAAGGTACGCCGATTAGGTTTTTATCCGACCCAAAAGAGCGCGAATGGACTGATGCAGTAATGGGGAAAATGAAGGCTGGACCAGAGGTACAAGATGATATTATTTTAATCAAAAAAGACGGTTATCCTACTTACAATTTTGCTCACATTATAGATGATGCGTTAATGGGGGTAACTCATGTAATGCGAGGAGTAGAATATCTCTCTTCTACCCCTAACTATTTGGCACTGTATGAGGCTTTCGGGCTCGACACACCGACATTAGTATCATTGCCGCATATTCTCGCGCCAACAGGCAATAAGAAGCTTGGCAAAAGAGACGGAGCGAAATCAGCAACCGAATACCGTGATGACGGCGTCCTTCCTGAGGCAATGTTGAATTATCTTGCGTGCCTCGGATGGAATGATGGCACCGAGCAAGAGATTTATACCAAAGAGGAACTGATCGAACGGTTTTCTCTAGACAGGATTCAAAGCTCTGGAGCTAGATATGATGAAACTAAATTACTTTGGATGAATGGTCAATGGATCAGGAAGATTTTTGATGAACAGGGAGCTAGGGCTCTATATGACAGAACAACTAATTTCTGGCCAAAAGTAGCTTCTGACTACAGCGAAGAATATCGTTTAAGCGTGCTTTCTATCGTTTATGATCGACTAAAAGTCCTCTCTGATCTTACAGAGATGACTGAGTATTTCTTTAAAGATCCGGAAATAGACACTGATATGATTAAAAATAATAAATTTTTGAAAAAGCTATCTGAAACAGATTTGGAGAGTTTATTAAAAATTTCTATCAGTAAACTATCTGATATAGAAGACTGGAATCCCGACACATTGCAGGAGACCTTAAATTGGCTTCTTGCGGAGACAGGTAGAAAACCAGCGGAATTGTTTTCACTGATTAGAATAGCAATAAGTTTTGCGCCTTTTAGCCCAGCACTTAATCTAACATTAGGCGCACTAGGCAAAGAAGTAAGTTTGGCGCGCCTAAACGCAGCAGCAAGAAGCCTCTAAACATATATTTCAAAAAAATCACCCCCTAAAGGGGGTGATTCTAAAGATATCGGTCAATACCTATATATTATTCGTCATCTTTGCGGCGTTTGGCTGCTACAAAGAAGGCGGCGCCAGATACAGCTGCTACACCTGCTGCTACACCTAGGGCTGTGGCAAGCGATGAGCTACCATCGATACTACTTGAACTGGTTGTCGTGGTGACACCTTGAGCTGGTTGATACGAACTTCTAGTATCGCCTTTGCTGACTTCAGTAGTAGTGGTTTTCTTAGCACCGGATACTGGGCTAGAACCGCTGCCCGAAGTGGTGCGTCGGGTGTAGGTAGTCTGACCAGTAGCTGGATTGCCAGTGTTGGAGTCGTACGACGGGTTATTGTTGATCGGATCTGGGGTAGATGGATCAGTAGGAATCTTTGGGTTTCCAGAATCAATGGTGCCAGTCACGGCAGCAAAGTAAACTGTCTGAGCATAAGTACCAGATTTTTTGGTATTGTCGGCTTTAGCACCGAAATAGATATCTTCGGAACCAGAGCTAGTAGAAGAAGTGCCAACAGTAGTAAATACCTGGCTCGCGGATTTGGTAATAGCATTATAATTAGCCCCACCATCCAACGAATACCCCCAACGATTAACTGGGAAGTTAGCCGCTGTAGTGGCACTTGTTAGAGTCGGAATAGTTTGACTACTCGTTGATTGATTAACGAGATTGGTGTTTGGCGTGTACATAGACACGGTCACACCAGTAGCATTATTCGTCATTGCCGAAACAGTAACTTTATTTTGCAGCAAGTCGCTAACCATAGCGCTGCCGCTTTGATGTAAATCTCCGCTTGCCCACGAAGCTGGGTCCGTAATAGATACGGTAAGTACTTCTGCGACGTTGACATTGAAGTTGACGTTTTCTTGATCGTCGCTAGCTTTTACAGGTACCGATGTTGCTACGAGAGCTAACGTAGGTACAGCCGTTGTCAATGCAACCGCAGAAGCAATTTTTATTTTATGTATTGACCTGACCATGAGTTAATTATAACACAAGCTTTTAAAAATGTGCTAAAATTATTATAGGAATTTTAAACGTGGAGCCAAAAACAATGAAAGCCAAAAATACAAAAAAAGCAGATTTATCCCTTAAAAAATACAAAAATAGCAGCAAAAAGCCTGTGGAAAACTCAAGCAAAAAAACTTCAAAATCTACAATTTTGCTGGCTAGTTTGGGCTTTTTAAGTATGGCTGGCGGGATTGCCATGCTGGTATTTGGGCTTTTGCCGGCCGAAAAAACCGGAATGGCAGTAAAGTTTCCAGAAATTCCTTCAAAAACTACCAATAATAGTATATATAGCAATTTGACTGGTCTGCCTTTAGCCGACGCCTCACAAGTGACGGCGCCAGCATATTGTATCCAGACTCCTAATGGCATGGATGGGGCTCGCCCGCAGGCTGGACTAAATGAGGCCGGTGTAGTGTTTGAAGCAATTGCAGAGGCTGGAATTACGCGATTTGCAGCAATCTATCAAGATCCTACTTCAGCAATTATTGGACCGATTCGTTCTCTTCGTTTATATTATCTTCAGTGGGATACGCCATTTGATTGTACGATTGTACATGCTGGTGGCGCCCCAGACGCATTGCAGGCGGTATCTCACGGATACAAAGATTTAACCGAAAACTATGCCTATATGTACCGCGGAACCTACGGAAGTAGGCGATGGAATAACTTATTTACGACTTCCGCTTATCTTGCCAAAATGAACACCGACAGGGGTTATGGTGGTTCAAATATCAAAGGTTTTGCCAGAATGACACCAGAAGAATCTTTAAAATCTCGTGTAGATTCATTGGTAGAGGAAAAACTAGTAATCTATGAAGCTTCGTCTGGCAAAACTTCTACTATGACAGGTAAGACGCTTTCGATTGGAGTCAATTTTGGTGGAATACCGAATTTTAATGTAAGATACAATTACAATGCAGACAACAATACTTACGCTAGAAGTTATGCAAGCGGGTATTCTCATGACATTTACGCCTGTCCAGCCGAAGATCTTGGTGAGAAGAATCCAGAAGACAATTGTACTCTAAAACAACTCGAACCTGCAGTAGTAGTAGTAATGGTGGTACCTGAAAAACGGGCATCAGACAATTATCACGAAGACATTACTACAATAGGGACTGGCGAAGCCCATGTATTCCAAAATGGTATTGCGATCAAAGGATCTTGGAAAAAGGCTTCAGTAGAAGAACAGATCGAATTCTTTGACGAATCTGGTAGTAAAATTGCACTTGCCCCAGGACAGACCTTTGTCGAGACAATACCAGAGTATGGGTCTGTTGAATATTAGATATTTTTGTGTTATAATAAAGTTACGGTCTCGTCGTCTAGTGGTCTAGGACGTCTGGTTCTCATCCAGAAAATCGCGGGTTCGACTCCCGCCGAGATCACCATGTTCTCTAAAGGAACACGCAAAAAAAGCGGATTCGGATATCGCTTCGCTCAATGCGACTCCCGCCGAGATCACCAAGGGGCTTTTTTATGAAACGTTTACCTATTGTAGCTTTAATTGGTCAGACAAATGCTGGAAAATCCAGTATTTTGAACCGAATAGCACATAAGAATATCGCTATCGTAGCCCGCGAAGAGGGAACCACGCGCGATAATGTAATGGCGACGATTGACGACGCCTTTATTTTGATAGATACGGCTGGCTTAAAAAATCCTACCGATGATTTTGAAGCTTCGATCCAGGAGCAAATCGAAGACGCGATAGATTCAGCAGATATAATTTTGGTGACGCTTGATTCATCTAAATATTTCGATCAAAAAGATGCTAAAATCGCTAAAAATGCCCTTAAGTCAGGTAAAGATGTGTATTTAATCCTAAACAAATGCGACCTCTCAGAATCCTTACCGATTACAGAGTTTAGGGCACTAGGAATAGCCCCGGAAAAGACTTTTTATGTTTCAGCGACAACTGGGGAAGGATTTAAAAAGTTAAAAGAATTTTTACCGAAAGAAAAAATTGCTCAGGAATCTGAAAAATTAAAAATCGCCCTAATTGGGCGGCCTAATGTAGGCAAGTCCTCTCTGTTTAACACACTGGGCAAAAAACAACAGGCGATTGTAAGCTCCAAACAGGGAACGACTCGAGATATCAATCGTGTTTCTATTAAATACAAAGGTCGTGAGATTGAGATTTTAGATACTGCCGGACTTCGAAAACCAGGAAAAAGAGAGGTTGGGATTGAAAAGTTCTCAGCCATCCGTACACTTGCGGCAATCGAAGAATCTGATATTTGCTGTCTTTTGATTGATTCTACTGAGCCGCATGCAAAGTTAGACCAAAGTTTGGCTGGGCAAATCGTAGATTCTGGCAAAGGAATCATCATGGTAGTAACCAAATCTGATTTACTCGAGAACGCCGAGCCAACCAATTATTTTGGTGAAGAAAATATCAAAAATCGTACAGCAGCAGATTTTTTGCTGGATGACCTCGAGAGAGATTACGATTTTCTGCCTTATGCACCGGTAATTTTGACATCTTCTAAGACAGGCAAAAACGCTACGCAAATTTTTGAATTGGCTCTAGAGGTGGATGAGGCTCGTCATACAGAAATTCCTACTTCCGAATTAAATAAAATTTTGAACGAAGCGGTTTTGGAGCATATTCCGGCGGGTCTAAAAAACACCCGGCCAAAGCCAAAATACTTAGTCCAGACTGATACCTGCCCGCCATGGTTCGTGTTGCATGGGCACGCCTTGGGACTTTTACACTGGTCATGGAAACGGTTTTTAGAGAGAAAGATTCGTGAAAAATATCCGATGATGGGAACACCAATCATGTTCTCATATCGAAGCGATGATAATGAACGTGGGCAGAAAGGTAACAGATGAAAATCGAGATCGTAGCAAAGAAGTCCAAGACTACTGGTATTAAAGTGCATCGAAGTAAGTAGTTTTTGTGTTATAATGGTCTTAAGTGGGAGCAGATTAAGTTGTTCCCATTTTTGATAGATTCTGGGAATGCTTAGCACTTTAAAAAGGAGGTGGAAGTATGAGTGCAGACAAAAAGTACGTGATCGACACTAATATTTTGGTCGATTACCCAGATATCATCCCTTCAAGCGAAGGGGTTGCAGACCTAAAAGATCCGACGATAGATTTATCAGAAGCGCATATTATTATTCCGACGGCAGTGATTCGCGAGCTTTCAAGTTTTAAGAAGGAAAGCAGTGAACGAGGAAAAGTAGCACGGATGGTTTTGAAACGACTGAGAGCGCTGTTTGAACTGGAAGGTTTTGACGATGTCTCTAACGGAGCTATGCTGTCCAGTGCATACGAGATGAAGGCTGACGTAATCGTCAATACAATGCGGTTCTCAATTTTGCCAGTGCACAAGGATTTCAAAAAATCTTTACCGTTTGCCCCCGCTGAAGACGACATGGATGGTCAAATTATCTTGGCAGCAATTGCGGCGGAGTTTATCTACCAGATGATACCGGTAGATGGTACGGCAAAACTTAAGGACGTAAACAGGTTGGTAACTACAGGTTCGATCATATTACTCACAAATGACAATGGTCTGGCAATCAGAGCGAGTCGCCGCGGCGTAATCACTTCGAGATTCGGCTACAAACCGCCTGCCCCCTATACCGGTAGGAGAGAAGTAACCGTACCGAAAGATCTGTTTTGGTACTTTTATGAAGGCGGTAGCGTCGAGCTTGACATCTGGAACATGATGATGGAGGAGTCTGGTTTGGAATATGACCGGACGCCGTTTGTGGCAAATGAGTTCATCATTATGAACCTCGAAAATCCTGGGGACTGCCCTCCCAGTCTGTTTGAGAGTGGCAATCCGTATTTTCGTCATATTGGCAGATATGATGCTGATTTTAACGCCATCGTAAATCTTTCGCACATTGCAGATTTCCCTGAGCCCATCATGAACGATGGACAGGCAATTTACGCGGAGGCGTTGCTTAACCCTAAATTTTCAGCAGTAATCTGCACAGGACCGGCGGGTTCAGGCAAAACCTATATGGCCACTGTCTACGGCTACCAAGCTTGCAAGACTGGTAAATACATAGGAGTAGCAGTGGTACCTTGTGCTAGTCAAAGTAGGATCGGCGCACTCCCGGGAGACTTGAACGAAAAAATGGATCTAGATGTACAGCCGCTCAAAAATGCCCTCAGGAATTATCTCTTAAAAACTGATAAATCTTTGCGGGCGGAACTTAAGGACATCCGGGATCATGAAGCAATCTTGCCACAATCGACCATGGATCCAAACGAAGACAATCGTTCGATTAGTCAGAAGTTGCGCGATCGAGTGGATACTATCTGGGACGCCTGGTTCTCGAATTTGCCAATTGAGAGTGCTAGGGGTAGAGATTTTTCCTATGAGGTGGCACTCTACGACGAATTCCAGGATCAGAATGCCAAACAGGCTGACACTCTGATCAAACGCCTTGGCACGAACGGCAAAATCGTCATCACTGGAGACATCAAACAGGTGCATGCTCCGTATTTGGATTCGTCCAACAACGGCTTGGTCTATGCTTCACAGCTTTTGTATGACAATCCAATGGTGGCTCAGGTGCATTTCACTGAAGAAGAGGTTATTAGACATCCTCTGGTAAAATTAGTAGCCGAAAGACAAAAAGCCAGCAGGAGATCTTACCCATAAGCCATTTAGAGCCAGCTCCTTTAGCCCCTACCTATTTGGGTAGGGGCATTTTTATGCTATAATTTACCTATGAAATTGGTAGTTGGATTAGGAAACCCAGGAGATAGATTTAATTTTACGCGACATAATTTTGGGTTTTTGACCCTCGATTTTTATCTTAAGCGGAATGATAGCCATTGGGATACTAAACCGTTTCTAGGTGCTATCAGATGCAAAATAGGCGATACTACTTTTATCAAGCCTCAGGATTTTTATAATTTATCTGGGCAATCGGTGGCTTCTTACGTGCGGTATTATAAAATACCAGCCTCAGATATCCTAGTGATCTGCGACAATTTCGACCTAGAATTTGGCAAAATCAGATTTCGTTCTTCGGGATCAACTGGTGGCAATAACGGGTTAAAATCAATAGATAAAGAACTCTCCACCTCTGATTACCCAAGACTTCGATTAGGAACTGAAAATACCGCCATCAGGGAAAAAGTAGGCGCAACGGATTTTGTGCTTGGTAAATTCACCCCTGAAGAAAAGGCGCGATTACCAGAAATCTTAGAGGAAGCCTGCGATAGAATTGATGAATTTATCGCTAATTAAGCCCCCAATTATTCATACCAAGAGAGCGAACTTTTGACTTAATCTCAAGAAGCGTGATAGTTTGATTAAAAACTTCTGGTGGGAGCTTGGTTTTCTCCATAATCTGTTCGCCAGAACGAATCCCCTCTGATAGAACCCTTAAGATAGCGGTTTCAGTGTCAGTATCGCCAATGAGACCGTGTTTTTTGAGTTTTTTGTGGTTTTTGACATAGTCATCAGGGAAGAGAAGCCTCAAAATGTCATCCGGTTCGGTATAAGGGGTGGCACCTTGATAGATGAGCTTATTACATCCTTGAGAATAAGGACTAGTGATATTACCCGGCACTGCGAAGACCTCTTTACCCTGTTCTAAAGCATGAGTGGCGGTATTGAGAGAGCCAGATTTTTCGGCAGCTTCTACTACCACAACTATATCTGAAAGACCCGAAATAATGCGATTGCGATAAAGAAAAGAGGCTTGTCGGTGGATACTACGTCTACCGGTAGTCTTGTCGATATATTCCGCTGAAGCAAGTGGCGCAGTATCTAGAAGCTCACTAGGCGCATATTCTGAGATAATTGCTCCATTTTTTGCGATAATTTCTCTAGCGAGAGCTATATGGGCTTTTGGATAGATATCGTCTATCCGAGTACCAAGCACAGCAATAGTCGTGCCGCCAGCGTCAAGACACCCCTTATGGCCAATAGAATCTATGCCGTAGGCAAGACCAGAGACTACCACCACACCTCGTTTACCTAACTCATAGGCTAATTTGTAGGCTACTTCTTCGCCATAACGAGTATTGTGGCGAGAACCTACAATAGCTACTGCTGGCGGCCTCTGGTGGCTATTTTTTGCCACATTTTCTGGTATTTTTCCACGAAAATACAATGTTTTAGGCGTAAGCGCAATAGACGCTAACACCTCTGTAAAATCATGCTCTAGGGGTGAAAAAGCATTGATTTTATCAAAAAAGTGTGTAAAAAGTATTGACATTTTTCTCCTCACGTGATATAATGAATACAGTTAGGGCACAAAATGCGCCCTATACCGCACCTAAATAAGTTATAATTTCGACTATACTTATTTAAGTATATCAGAAATTGCGTGCTTTTGAAACCCTTTCGAGCTTAAAATTTCTTTAAAGGTTTTAAGTTATAAGTATTACCTCCACTTTGAAGGGGAGCATTTCGAAAGCATAGCAATCCCTCTAACCGGCGGGCCCTAGAATTGTGTGAGGTGGGCCATGCTTCCGGGGTTCACCCGGTATAGAAAGTGAAGCGTTAGAGGGCCAAAAAGAGCTCAGGTGATGCCCACCCTTACCTGAGCTCTTTTTGATTGTATTGATTTTTTGCCATAAATATTGTATAATATCTTAGGTAGTGGGTGTACCTTGGAGTTTGATGTCTGCAAAGGAGGGAAAAGATATGTTTAAATTATCTGCTGGATTAGCTAGTATTATTGCATGTATCGCGTCGATTATCTTTCTTGAATCAGGCACAAAGCGCGAAAAGGAGCAGTTAGCCAACTCTCCGGGCTACCGCATCACATTGATTGTAATTCTAATTACAATTGGCGTGTGTGTCGTCTATTTGTTAATCCCGGGGATCTTAGAAGCTATTGACAGCTGAAATGCGACTCTCTAATCTGTATTTAGACATCAGAAAATCCCAGCCTAGGCTGGGATTTTTTATAGGTCACAAACTACTCGTATCTTAGTGCATCAATCGGATCTTTTTTGGCGGCTCGTCTTGCTGGCAAAGTCCCAGCGAGAAATGCAATAAACATAATAATTAACACAATAACCAGCATATTAATCGGATCAAATTTTACTAGTTCGAAGGTTGGAAAATCTTTTAAGAATGATTCGTGAGCGATTTTGTCACCAATTGTACCGATTATCATAGAAAATACTACCCCGACTACCGAACCCCAAAAGCCGAGCAAGATTGCCTCGCAAGAAAAACTAAAGAAAATTTTTCCGTTGCTCATACCCATCGCCTTCATTAAGCCAATTTCACGGGTACGTTCTTGCACCGACATAAACAGAGTATTGATAATTCCAATCGAAGCGGCTAGAAGTGCAATCCCACCGAAGATACTAAAGACCACTAGAATCGCATCAAAGAATACTTTGATCATACCGACTTCATCATCAATCGTCATCGCAGCTAGCCCCACTTCTTTAAGTTTTTCCTTGATTTCATCTATCTTTTCTGGGTCAACCTGAGCTGTAGCCTGAAAAGCATGCCTTTTGGCTTCTTCCGGCATGCCGTCAGTAGCTAGATCGTAGATTTTTTGATTGAGAGCAAGGTTTGCGCGCATTCCACCCATAGCCATGATGCTTGGGGCCTGGACACCGACCACTTCGGCATCGACCATCTTTAAGCAATCTGAATGTTTTGAAACCATATAACATTCGACTGTATTCGGTACCGCAAAAGTCACGATCTTACCGATAGCATCCTCGTCGCTCGAAAAGCCTAACGCATTGACGTAAGCCTCGGTCAAAGCCACCTCCAGCTTATCTGTATTTGCATCTGGCTTTCGGCCGGCAGTAGTATCAAGATTTACATTTCCTCTTGGCATTAAGTTTAAGTTAGTTACGGCGAACTTTTTATCGGAATCTTTGGCCTTGATATACTCTGGGTTGGCTGAATAAATCAAATCGATCGATTCGAGTCCTGGAATTTGACGAGCTTTCTCGATCTGCTCATCAGTAATATAAGTAGATTTTTGATCGTTGCCTGAAGCTTCGCGATACTCCTTGACCTCTGAACTACTACTCATCATTGATGACATAATATCGACAGCTTCGTTTGTCATAATCTCTAGATAACCCTCGCCACCAGCGGCTTCGAGTTGCTTATCGATATAACTATTTACACCAGTATTGATAGCTGAGTTTAAAATAATCGTAAACGAACCAATAAATACAGCTAGGATAGTAAGAAAAGTTCTAGTTTTGTTTCTGAATAAATTTGAATTTGCCGAAGCGATAATATCTGAAATTTTCATTATTTTGCCTCCTTTTCATTGGCTTTTTTAACTCTGGCGGCTTCTTTTTCGCGACGCTCAGATGCCTTTTTTGCGGTATCTTTCCTGACGCTATTATCGGCGATGATTTTACCATCTGAAATCCTGACGATCCTCTGGCAAAGTTTAGCCAAGTCCTCGTCGTGGGTCACAACAATTAAAGTAACGCCTTGCTTTTTGTTTAAATCAAAGAGGAGGTCGGTAATTTTGTCGCCAGTAGCTGAATCGAGGTTGCCGGTCGGCTCATCAGCAAAGATAATTTTAGGGTTATTTACGATCGCCCGGGCAATACAGACTCGCTGTTTTTGTCCGCCGGATAGATCAGTAGCCTTGTTTTTGGCTTTAGATTCAAGATCAACGATCTTTAGGGCGTCCATAGCTAGTTGTTTACGTTTTTTTCTAGAGATCCCTGCGATTTTTAGGGGAAGTACCACGTTGTTTAAAACAGTGTCTTTGGGGTTCATAAAGAATTGCTGAAACACAAAACCAAACCGTGAGTTACGAAGTTTGTTGAGTTCTTTTTTAGAAAGCTTTGTTGATTCTTCACCGTCGATTTTGATAGTACCAGATGTAGGCGTATCGAGGAGCGCCAAAAGATGCATAAGGGTAGACTTACCCGAGCCGGATTTACCGACAATTGCAACAGATTCACCCTCGTAAATATCGAGATCAACGCCTTTGAGGGCAGTAAAGACAGCCGACTTCTTGCCATAAACCTTTTTGAGGTTTTTTGCTTCAATAACTTTTTCCATAAAAAGATTATACTACATTGAGGTGAAAAAAGTAACCCTTAAAGACCACATCAACTTGTTAACTGATTATTTAAGAATACACCTAATCGAGCTACCAGACCCTCGGTCGATGCTAGTGGATAGATTAACGTTTGAGGTATCAAGATTGAGGCCATACATACCCGAATCAGAGCTTCGTGTGTTAGACCAATAGTTACCGAAGCTTTCTTGATTTTCTGGCATACCATTAGTGAAATTACCCGCAAGAGTAAAGGCCGCGCGTTCATAATGGTAGGATGTTCTCATATATTCATTAGAATTATACTTTTCTTGATTATATAGAGTCTGAAAATCTCCGATAGTTGGTAGCCCCCAACCGTTAGGACAAATATCATATGCGGCATTATCTGAGTTATTTTCTGTGCAAATACTATTAGCAGAGGCTGCACAATAATTATACAGAGTCCCATATGGTAATTCGTAGTCTGGATCACAATATGACGACAAACCACTACATTGATCCGCGCCAAGCACCGGGATATACTCTGCTGCAGTAGTAGTAGCTGTTGCAGAAGTTTTTCTGTAGCCATTAAAGGTACTGGCAGGAATAGTCGTAGAAAGATTAGTGTTACTACTAGTGAGGTCGTTAGTCAGCGTGGTTGCACCGAGGTTAAGATTGGTCATCATCCAAAACCTGCCATCATCAAGCATTTTGACAATATAAGTTTGGCCGTCGCGTTCATCTGCGATATAATATTCCATAGAAGCCCACCCATTATATAGCTCATAAATTTCTGACAGGAGGTTGGCTTTTTCTGATGAGCTAAGTTTGCCGATTTCTTGCATACTAATCGATTGATGCTCGAGTTTTTCAAATGGGGTACGATTTTCAAGCACGCAACGCACCGAGACGCCGATATTACTAGGAGCCATCGCACTATCACCATAGCTTTCATTGAAAGACAGGTACTGAGCATAATCTTCCCCAGCAGAATTAGAAAACCAGTAGTGGCCCCATTTTTCGCCCCAAGTACTATTGGTGTAGGTCGAATCTTCAAAATCGCCAGCGTAAACAGAATAAAACGGACCAGAACCATCAAGTGGCGAATTCATACCTTCATATTCTTGCGGCAATCGCCAACCTTTTGGGCAAATATCCGATGCCATGATATGGCTTGTAGCTGGATCTGTACCCGCCATAGCAGCCCTATAAGAATAATACGAGTAGCAAGGACTATCGTCGCCACAAGTTGTGCTATTACTATTATAGACGTAAGCGGTAGAGCTATCCGAAAATCCTTCAGTAGAAGAAGCCGGGAGTGTGTAGCTGGCGTAAACATTGGAGTCTGCAGGTGTCAATGTGGTGCCGCCTGGAAGGTCTAGGTTTCTAGTCATCCAGCAAAGACCATCGATTTCAGCGGTGGTATAGATTATGTTTTTGTACTCAGCAGTGCCACGATCATCATACATATTCTGTCCACAATCGGCCATAGTAGCATTCTGGAATGACAACATACTTGCTTTTCCGTTTGCCGTAAAGGACAAATCTGAGGTTACGTCAGAAATAGATTGGCTTTGATTGGTATAAGTAGCGCTACCGGTCCAATTCACCCAATCGTAATTAGAAGATAACGTAGCCGCGATAGTGACCGTTCCATTATAGTATACAGTAGCGTTCGCAGTGCCAGAACCGTCTTTCACACCATCACCGGTGATAGATACGCTAGCAACGCCAGTGCCTTTAGTTAGGCTTACGGTATTAGTATTTCTGTATACATCAATTTGTTTGGTTTCTTCATCGTAGACCGTATAGGATTCTAGACTTGCAGCTTGATATTCGGCAGTAGCTGAAATGGTACAGGAGTGAGTAGAACCATACATCTTGTCTATAGTACAAGCATCGTGAGTAATGTAATCTCCCCAAGTACCATCTGCATTTTGATACTTTACTTGAACGGTTTGGTGATAAGAGTTAGGCACGCAAACACCATAGAGAATCATATCAGAGATAGGGTGTATGGTTTGACCAGATGCATAGGTGTAGGATGTGGCAGTATCGCTGATACCCCAACCGCAGGTAGAGCCGTTTCTGGCGATAGTAGGAAGCGTTACTGCCCCTTCCGCCCAACCAGCGTAGAGGGTAACATTGTTAGAAGTATCGTTCCACTTGCTATCTTCGTCGGTGAATGGAGTGTTTGGCAAAAGTAGCGGGGAATTAGCATTATCTGCAATTTTGTTAGCATTATCTGTATCAGAATCACTATACCAACCGGTGAGGACATATGTAGAAGTGAGGCTGTCTGTACTAGAAATAGTTGCACCCTCGCTAGTCGTATTTTTAGCAAAGCCAGAAATCGTATAAGATCTAGTCGGCTGAGTTGTGATTGGGTCGATATGGGTAGCCTGGCTTTTTACCGTAGTGGACTCACTGTAATTATTGGTGGCACCATTGCCATCTAGATTGATCGTATACGACTCTTCGATTGTATGAGCATCTGATTCCCAAATAGCATAAAGAGTATACACAGGATTAATAGTTTTGTCTAGTGGAAAATCTTCGCCGGCTTCATATGAATAACCGTTGCAAGTAGTGGCATTATTTTCTGCAACGCCGAGACACCAATTCAAAAAGGTATAGTTTTTCCTAGTAGGGATAGTTGTCGACAGGGGAACTTTTAATTCTCCTATTACGCCGCTTTCAGGAACTGGAAGATTAGATACTTCTATATCGCCAGTATTATCTGCGTAAATAATATCGTAAGTTACTGGGTTGGTGGTAGCCGAAAGGATAAAGGTGTTAGTGTAGACACCCTCCGGTCTATCAGCACCAGCTCTAACCCCTATACCAACAGCATATTCATTTGGTGTACTGTTGGCAGTGCTAGTGATGTCTAAAGTAGTGCCGGTAGCTAAAACTGGGAGATATTTGCCGTCCGATAAAGGTGCGTAGGTTGGACTAGTCGTGTTGCAATTGTTAATACACCTACTTGATTTAACACCCCATTTATTATTATAAGACGTGGCGGCGCTTGCACTAAAATCCGCTTCAGAAATCGGAGCATCAATAGAAGTTATACTAGCGCCAGACTCTTCATTATTCAAACTACTACCGTAATGACCGCTAATAGCAAGCGTGTATCCGGTATAATTATTGGTAGCCACATTAAATTTAGCTAGTTGTTCTTCGGAAGAAGTAGCAAAGCTGCCGTTTGGGTCTTCGACTTTCAAGTCTACACTGGCCTCTTCGTATTCAGAAATCATATTCAACCAAGTATTGCTAGAAACGCCTTCGGTAGCAGCGCTTGCCGAATCGATCCTAATAATAGCTGGAGATACAAATAGTACCATAATCGCAGACAGCAAAAAACTTGCTGCCAAACTAGCAAACCTTAAATTTTGTGACTTTTTCATTTTATGTATGACCTTTATGTTAGATAGTATATTTTTATTTAGCCAACACTCTTGTGATTAATTTTACAATGCTAAAAAAAGTATGTCAATACCATTGACAAATATTTTTTATAAATTATAATTATGCTTAAATAAGGTCATTATTTTATGAAAAGGTTCACAAAAATAAAAAACACACAACAAAGGATACTTGACAGGTTAAGTTTGGCAGCGTTTTGTATTGCTGTCGCAGGGGCTTTTTTGGCTCCATCTACTTTTGCAACGTCATCATCGGTAACGGTGACCTCTAATTTTGCACCGAGATTGGAATTGACTTCAAATGTATCTGAAGAAGAAACCACCTCCCCAGATTATAATTTTAAGGCTACCTACGAAAATATTTTTAACGCAACCGCAACCTTGATTACCCTGGATGAGAATAGTAGTGAAGTTGCAAACACGATAATTTGGCAAGAAAATTTTAACGGTGTAATTGGAGAAAAAAATACCGTTCTAAACTTAGATGATTATAGCGGGTATAATAATTTTATCATCAAAGTAGACGGAGTAAATGGCTATGGCGTGACGACTACGCGTAGTCTGCGCATAGTTTACAACAGAGATTCGTCTGAAACAATCGTGGTACCAGACACTGGTAATTTTTTTCACGGTTCTAATTTATCCGCAGAGGAAGGTATTATTATTGGTGTAGCCGCATTCGCAGCTACTGCTATAATAGTGCTCGGTATACTAATAAAACATAAATCTTGATTTTCTTGAAAAATATAGTGTAGTTAGAATATTGTTTTTATTTTTAAATTTTTATGATAATATAATATATATGTCTAAAAACTTAGTGATAGTAGAGAGCCCAGCCAAAGCACACACGATTGAGAAATATCTCGGTTCAGACTTTAAAGTATTGGCTTCGGTAGGGCACATTCGGAAGGACACCAAGGTGGATAAGTCTACTTTTGACGTGACTTACGAGATTGATCCGGAACACAAATCTATTATCAAAGAACTCGAAAAAGAAGCTAAAAAGGCCGACAAAATCTGGCTCGCGACCGATGAAGACCGCGAAGGAGAGTCGATTTCATGGCATTTATGTGAAGTTTTAAAATTGCCAAAGAATACTGCGAGAATTACTTTTCATGAAATTACCAAGCCGGCGCTTGAAGAAGCGATTAAGAATCCGCGCACGGTAGACATGGATATGGTGGCCTCACAGCAAGCTAGACAGACTCTCGATATGCTTGTAGGGTACGATCTTTCAGATATGGTACGTAAGAAAGTACCAGGCGCTATTTCGGCTGGACGAGTACAGTCACCGGCCCTTAGACTGATCGTAGAAAGAGAAAAAGAAATTGAAAAATTTGAGAGCAAATCTACTTTTAAGGTGACTGGTAAATTCCATAAGGATGCTGATTTTGACGCCTCTTACGACGGGGAAACGCCGAAGGACGAAGAAAACGCTACCAAACTACTGGAAGACTTGACAAAATCTGATTTTATGGTGGAATCAGTAGAGGAAACCGAGGGAACGAAAGCGGGTCCAGTGCCTTTCACTACAGCTTCTCTCCAGATTGAAGCTAACGCTAAGCTAGGTTTTTCTTCGAGAACTACAATGAGCGCGGCACAGGGGCTTTATCAAGCTGGCTTGATTACTTACCACAGAACTGACTCTTTGAATCTATCCAAGCAAGCTGTAGCTACGATCGCTGGATATATCGAAGCGAGCTTTGGTAAAAATTATCTTCATACGCGCGTTTTTAAGACTAAAGACGCGTCGGCACAAGAAGCGCACGAGGCGATTCGCCCGACCGATATTACTCGAACTGCGGCGGGGAAGAATGACTACGAAAAACGTCTTTACAACTTAATCTGGTCACGTACAGTAGCTACCCAAATGGCCAACGCCAAGGTCGCCAAGACCACGATTAGATTATCGCATGACTTTATCGCAAAAGGTGAAGTGGTGATATTTGATGGGTTTCTCAAGGTTTATGGCAAGAGTAAGGATTTGGAACTGCCAAAAGTAACTAAAGGAGATAAGGTAGACTGCTTGTCGCTTACTGCACGGCAGACTTTTGCCAAGCCGGCCGCAAGATATACCGAAGGCTCTTTGGTTAAAAAATTAGAGGAGCTCGGAATTGGAAGGCCGTCTACCTACGCTTCAATCATGACCGCAATTCAGGCGCGTGGCTACGTAGTGAAAGGCGAGTCTGAAGGAGAAGAACGTGAAGTCGTAGAATTGACTTCTGAGAGGGGTAAAATTTCGCGCAATGTAGTGAAAGAAAAATACGGAGCCAATAAAGGCAAACTAGTCCCGACTCCAATCGGTGAGCTGGTGGCAGGGTTTCTCACGGATAATTTTAAAAATATCGTGGATTACAAATTTACCGCTAATATCGAGAAGGATTTGGATCTAGTAGCGGATGCCAAGCTCGAACGAGTCAAGATGCTTAAAGATTTTTATGGACCATTTCGTGATAGTGTGTTGGTGGCGCAAGGGGTAGAACGATACAATAACGCGCGACTTCTTGGTCACGACCCAAAGACTGGTAAGCCGATTTACGCCAAAGTAGGGAAGAATGGCGGGTTTATTCAACTTGGCGATAACGAAAAGGAGTCTGGAGAAAAGCCGCGTTTTGCGCCACTACCTAAGCGAAAATCCACCAAGACTGTAACTCTAGAACAAGCTCTGTCACAGTTGGAACTTCCAGCTTTGCCGCGAGTACTCGGAAAAGCCAAGGACGGCGTAGAACTAATTGCTGCCAGTGGGCCATTTGGACCGTATCTCAAGGGCGGCAAATATAATATTCCGATAAAAGATTACGACCCTTATATAGTAACTTTTGAAGAGGCATTGCCGCTTTATCAAAAAAAGATCGACTCGATCATTGCCGATTGGGACGAAGTTATGATTATCAATGGCGCTTATGGACCATATATCAAAGGGCCGGGTCGTCGCAACAACGTAAAAATTCCAAAAGACATTGATCCAAAAAAGATTACTTTGGAGCAGGCCAAAGAAATGCTCGAAAATAAGCCAAAAACTGCCAAGAAAGCCACCAAGACTCGCCGCGGAGTGAGAGGCGGAAGAAAAAAGACTGCTGCTAAGTCCAAGAAATAAGGGCATAGTTCAGAACTGGAGCTACTACTGTAATATGCAACGGGCGGAGTAACCGCGCCTCTTACCGTCGCCGCTGGACACAGCGACATCACTACCACCGAAGTACATGAGGTGGGCAGTAGTACTACCGCTAGCGGTAGAGGACCAGTAGTAGCCGTACGAGCCGCCGAAGCGGAACGCAGAACCGTAGTAGTTACCGGCATAGACGCCTAGGAACGGACTGGCGGTAAGTTTAGGGCCAGTGTTGTATGTGCCTATGAGGGTTTCGTACTCTGATTTAGTAGGAAGTCTCCAGCCAGCTGGGCAGATGTCTGAAGTAGCGTTCACGCCATCAGTATTTGGATTAGTGCCGGCAGTAGCAGCTGGGTAAGAATAGTAAGAGTAACAGCCTGGAGATGAACAGTTAGTTCTGCCGCTATTATAAACATAGGCAGTAGAATCATTTGAAAAACCAGAAGTGGAAGAAGCTGGCAAAGTATAGTATGGATTATTGCCAGAAGATGGATAGCCATCTGGGACATTGGAGGTGTCTGAATAAAGAGCGGTACCACCAGCTAGGTTTAAGTTTTTGGTCATCCAGATATTGCCATCAAAAAGTTTAGCGATAGTATAGTCTTGATTATCACGAGAGTCTTTTAAAGTGTAGCTCTCTCCTTCTACCATGGAATCAAGGATAGAATATCGGTCGTCTACAGTTATGCCGTTAAAAGCTTGCATGGTTTCCATATCATAGATTGTGAGAGCGGGCCTAGCATTAGCTAGAGCGGTAAGAGTAAGGGCTAACTGATAATCACCGAGCGGAATACTCGAATCTGCTTTGGCACCAAAGACAATGGTTTCTTCTTTATTTGTGACCGGCTCACTTGAATAGCCTACTTGAACCCCGTTATTATCAAATCCATAGTATTTGTTATCTGCCGATAATCGCCAACCCCAGTGGTTGACAGTAAACGAAGTAGCATCAGAAGCAAGAGTAGGAATGATTGGATAATCTCCGCTCTGAAGAGGCGTGGTGCGAGTAAGATTGGTGGAGTCCGCCGTCATCATGAGAGTGTAACCATATGGAGCATCAGTAGTTACAAAAGCCTTAGCGCTAGCCTCTTCTAGAGATGCAGTAGGATCTAATTGTAGAGATACGGTGCTACTTGGAATAGTTAGGTCAAGAGTAACACCATTCATTGTGGCGTTAAAAAGTAGCCCACCGGAAGATTCGGCAAAGGCCCTATTATTCCCAATCCCGATGGATGATGCGATGCCACAAAAAACTGCAACAAGGAGCGTAATTCCTAGTGCAGAAATGAAATGTTTTAGGCTGCGCACCCTATATATATATATATATATTGGAGCGAATTTTATCTAGAAAATTATGATGTATGGCCATTGTACCTCTCAACTTATTTAACTATTACCATTATAACACAGTTTTGTTTTTCTGTGCAAGAATTCAGGCTAAGTTCCAATTCCAAGTGCAACAAAATAAGCATTAACAGATAAATATATTTGTAGAAAAGTCTAATATACAAAAAGACATCTATGCCTAGTATAATAGTTTTTGAATAACAACAATTAACTATACAAAGGAGTCA
>JAFWMK010000012.1 GCA_017545585.1 Candidatus Saccharimonadota bacterium | reverse complement strand
TTCTGGGTGGCAAGCACGAGGTGCATACCAGCAGCCCGACCGAGTTGAGCAATACGGACGATCAGTGGCTCAAGTTCTTTTGAGGCCTGCATCATAAGGTCGGACATTTCGTCGATTACGATGACGATGTATGGCATCTTCTCGTTGCCTTCTTTGTCTTTTTTCTCTTTCATAAGTTTGTTGTAGTCATAGATATTTTTGACGCCAGCTTCTTCCATGATGGTGTAGCGACGGTCCATCTCAGTAGCAGCCCATTTCATGGCAGAAAGAGCTTTGGCAGTATCGTTGATAATAGGTGTGAGAAGATGTGGGATGTCTTTGTAGACGGCCATCTCCACACGTTTTGGATCGACAATAATAAGACGCATATCTGATGGAGAATTGCGATAAAGGAGCGACATAATAAGAGTGTTGGTCATAACAGATTTACCAGAACCGGTGGTACCGGCGATAAGAAGGTGGCGCATGTCAGCAAGGTCAGCAACAACTGGCTTGCCAGAAATGTCTTTGCCTACAGCGAAAGTAAGCGGGGCTTTGTTATGGCGCCATTCTTCGGATTCAATCATGCCACGAAGTGAGACCCCTTCAGCATGAATATTTGGTACTTCTACACCAATCAACTGAGTACCCGGAATTGGAGCTTCGATACGAACAGTTTTGGCGGAGAGTTTGTAAGCTAACTCTTTGTCGCGAGCGGAAATCTTGGATAGATTGACACCGCCTGGGGCTTTTAAAGTGTACTGAGTAACGCGTGGGCCAACATTGGCACCTTTCATCTCTACGTCGATGCCAAATTCGGCTAACGTATTTTGAATGATAATAGCATTCTGTTGGATATTACCAGCATCGGCTGGAGATTGTTTTTTGGTGAGAAGGTCGGTTGAGGGCATTTTCCAATCCGGATCATCGGCAGCCACTAGTGCGGTAGGCTCTTTTGGTGAATCCTTTTCTCTAACTTCTGGTTTTTTGATGGTGAGTTCTTTTTGCTTGCGACGAAGGAAGCCGCCTCGTTTTGGAGTTTTGTCGGTAACTTCTGGGAAACTAGAGTTGACTTTGATTTCTAGCTGGCCTTTTTCCTCGTCTTTTTCGTCTGAATCTTTTTCAGACTTTTTGGCCGGCCTAGCAATATTTTTGGCTCCTCTAAAGAAAGCGGCAGGAGAAAGCTGGAGGATAAAAGCGAGCGTGATAAAAATTAGTATGATATATATAACGATGACAAAACCTTGATCAAGAACTTGAGTCATAATACTATTGAGCCAACTGCCAACAATACCGCCATTATTCCAAATAGCGCCGATGCCGGAAATCCAAAGCAGCATAAGAATGCTAAAAATATAAACTGGAATAGCTACACGATTGGTGTCGGAGCGAAAAATTTTGACTGCGAGGTAAACCAAAATTGCTGGAATAAAATAGCTGGCAAGGCCAATTCCCTGCAATAAAATTTTGTGAGTGTTGTTTAAAAATGAACCGCCGTGATCAAACCAAGTGATGACAAAGAATAGCGAGAGAGCAATCATTAGAACTGCAAAAATCTGGTGCCAAAAACCACCTGGGAGTTCGTATTCGGTATTAACTTCTTTTTCGGCGGCTTTTTTGGAAGGCCGCTTGACAGATTTGGAGGTCTTATGGGAAGTTTTTCTGGTGTTTCTTCTTCTTGATGCTGGCATGATATTTTTATTATAGCATAAATAGAAAAGGCTGCCTAATTTAGACAGCCTTTTGGTTAGGCTTGTTAATCTTTTTTGAATTTTTCGGCTACAGAATCGTTGAAGGAAACCCCGCTATTGATGTCTCCTTCGGGATGGGCGCCAAAATCATAATCTTTGCCCGGGAAGAGGGCATTCAAAACAATACCGACAATAGCAGCTAATGCCAACGCTGTAAGAGTGATCGGCGTACCGGCAACGGTGAAGGTAACTCCGTCGGTGAAGCCAAGTCCTACTACCATGATAGCCGCAAGGACAATAAGGTTGCGCGGGATAGTAAGGTCTACGTGGTTTTCCACGAGATTGCGAATACCAATAGCAGAAATCATGCCGTAGAGTACAAGGCTGATACCGCCAATAATAGCGGTAGGCATGCTACCAATTACGCTTGAGAGTTTCGGAACGAAACCCAACGCGATAGCATAGCAGGCAGCTAACCGTATCACCATAGGATCATAAACTTTGGAAAGCGCCAAGACACCAGTGTTTTCACCGTAAGTGGTATTGGCAGGGCCGCCGACTAAGCCAGCCAGGGCTGTGGCCAAACCATCGCCTATGAGCGTGCGGTGAAGACCGGGATTTTCGATAAAATTCTCACCGACCGTAGCACTGATAGCGCTGATATCACCAATATGTTCCATCATGGTAGCAATAGCAATCGGTGCCATTACCAGAATGGCCGAAACGTCAAACTTGGCAAGGATAAGCGGCGGCAAACCGAACCAATTAGAGCTACCAATGGTGGCAGTATTGATAATAGCACTGCCATCGGCATTGGTGAGCCCCATCGCCTGCATCGCTAAGGCAATTAAGTAGGAAGCGACCACTCCGATCAAGATCGGGATGATTTTTATCATTCCTTTGCCCCAGATATTGCATACGATTACGATACCGGCTGCAATAAGTGCCAGAGGCCAATTGACGGAGCAATTAGCAATGGCAGACGGTGCTAAATTCAAGCCGATACAGATAATCATCGGCCCAGTAACTACCGGTGGCAAAAAGCGCATGACTTTTTTCACTCCGACTACTTTGAATAAAGCAGCCAGAACAAAATATAAAAGTCCGGCGATAACAATACCACCGCAGGCATAAGGGAGTTTTTCCCCGTAAGTCATTCCTTCGAAGCGGCCCTGATTCAACTCTGCAATAGTGGCAAAACCGCCCAAGAACGCAAAGCTGGAACCAAGAAATGCAGGTACATTACCTTTGGTAATAGCGTGGAACAACAGAGTGCCGACACCAGCGCAGACCAGGGTGGTCTGGACCGAGAGCCCTTCACCATGGAAATAACCGCTTACCAAGATAGGAACCAGGATAGTTGCGCCAAACATGGCAAACATGTGCTGAAGGCCTAAGATAGGCTTTTGCTTGGTGGATATTGTCGTTGTAGCTCCTGAATTTGTCTTTTTTTCCATAAAATTTCCCCCTTTTCTGGAATATTGTTTTTGACGAACAAACCTAATTTGAAAGGAACCAGGAGCTTCCCACCCTGGCTCTACAAAAATAGAGCGCCCAACTCTTTCGAGTATTATAACACACTTTTAAAAATCAGGAAAGTGTGGTAGAATAAAGACATCGTTGGACCGTCGCCAAGCGGTAAGGCACTGGGTTTTGGTCCCAGCATTCGCAGGTTCGAATCCTGCCGGTCCAGCCATT
>JAFWMK010000011.1 GCA_017545585.1 Candidatus Saccharimonadota bacterium | reverse complement strand
TGGACTTCCTCCTACTGATTCTGGTGCTACCCATAATACCTCACTCCCACTATCCACTGCTACTCCAACCAGAACTGGCTATACCTTCAAAGCCTGGTGTCTTGGTACAGTATCAAATAACGGTACTACTTGTACTGGTACAGAATATAGCTCAGGCGCAGATTTTGGTATAGACCAAACCACAGAAAGCATCATTACACTATATGCTGTATGGAAACTAAATACTTTTAATCTCACTATTAACTTTGCAGGAGAAGGTGTAGATAGCGTAAAGGTCTGCAAAACTACTGGCAATTGTTCTGGGGACAATCTCATGGGTACTGTATTCACCAGTGGAAACGTTGTGTCAAACCTAGCCTATAATACTGCTTACTACCTTTATCCAACCTTTGTTTCTAATCACGAATTTGTCAGCTGGGCCAAAACCAGTGGAGAGGGTACGTTAAGCTCCATCACCATCGCCAACCCTACCTACACTATAGGAAATGGCAATGGCACAGTGACTGTGACTGGGAAGCCATCTTGTACTCCTATTTCTGGCACTATGCAGGATTTTGTTCCGCCCGCTTCTGTATCTGTTTGTGATTTTGGTACCCTCACAGATTCCCGTGACAATCAGACTTACACTGTAGCCAAACTTGCTGGTAAATGGTGGATGGTAGACAACCTTAATCTTGGCGCAGTAACCCTTACTCAGAATCTCATTACTGCTAATACCAACATAAATAACACTATTACTGCAGCTAAATTTAATGGTTATAAGAAAACTTCTGGTACGGGAACCTATTCTGCTGCAGAATATATCTCAGTTTCTGGTACAGATTCTACTTCAAAGACTCCATACGGTACGCTCTACAACTATTGTGCTGCAACGGCGGGTACTATTTGTACAGGCTCGACTTCTAGCAATGCTACCTATGATATTTGCCCAAAAGGTTGGAGACTTCCTGTTGGTGGCTCATCTGGAGAATTCCAAGCTTTGTATAACAACTCTAGCTACAACTCCAATACTAAAATGCGTGCTCCAGTTTCTTCTGGTGGTGCGGCTTTTGCTCTTGCCGGTAATTTCGGTGGTGGCGCGCCGAGTAGCCAAGGTAACGCTGGCTATTACTGGTCCTCTACGAGGAGTAACAATACCAACATATACTATTTGTATCTCAACACGACAAGCGTTATCCCGTCTAACACTATCAATTGGGCTCTCGGAGGATCTATTAGATGCACCTTTGACACTCGTACTTCATTCAAGAAGCTTCAGGCCGGTATACTTTCTATGCAAGATATTGGCAAATTAAGTAGTAATGATTATTCTACACTCAAATCACAAATGGTCGAAGGCACTAGCTATACTGTTTACGATTCTCGTGATAATCAAAAATACGCTATAGCAAAACTAGCCGACGGAGAAGTCTGGATGCTACAAAACCTTAAGCTAGGCAAAACGACTGATTCTATAACTCTCACGGACATACTTTCAGACGTTCCAACCACGGGCTTTACGTTAAATGGAAAGTCTTCTGATGGAGTGTTTAATTCGTACACCATAGACGGCATCCCCAATCAAAATAACAATTCTCAATATTATTGTGCGAACGATTACGGTTGTTATTATAATTGGTATACCGCTACAGCCGGCACGGGAACTACCTCGGTCTCATCTGACGGCGCAACGGTGAGCCATAGTATTTGTCCAGCTGGATGGAGCTTACCTACTGGTGGACCAAATGGACAATTTAAGGCATTATATAATAAATATCCATCGGCATCACAGATGCTGGTGACACCTACTTCCTTGACGGAAAATACCAACGGTGCTGCAAAACCAGGCTTCTTGCTTAGTGGAGCACGTAACAGCAACGGTAACTTAGCTACTGCTAGCTATGGATATTATTGGTCCAACACAGCCTATTCATCAGAAACCGCGTATAGCTTGACTCTTAGTGCATCTGAAGTATATCCATCAGACTATGAGATAGATAACGGAAAGTATCTAGGGTTCGCCATCCGCTGCGTCAAAAAACCGCCGACTATGCAAGATTTTACCTCTACGGAAGCAACGGCAATGGCAGAAAACGAGGTCAGAACTCTCACCGATAGTCGCGACAGTCAGAGCTACGCTGTTGCTAAAATCAATGGACAAGTCTGGATGACCCAAAATCTCCGATTTACTGGCACAAGTCTAGATCCATCAACTTCCAACGTAGACTCTGTAAAAAATATCTCATATGGCAACCTGGCTTCTGGTAACTCGACCGATCAGGCCAGAATAGCCGACAGCGGCAATGCTAACATCGGCGTATATTATAATTTCGCTGCTGCTTCCGCCATGTCTATCACTGGATCGAGTACCACTGCTATAGCCGATCAAAGCATATGTCCTAAAAACTGGGGCCTTCCTACGCTAAGTGAAGCACAAACCTTAGTAAGCGGCACACCGTCCGTTTTCTCGCCCGTGCTTAGCGGTTTTTACGTCAATGGATCGATAGCTGCCCAAACCTCCTACGGGCTTTGGTGGACTGCTACCCCATACGATACAGCGACTCGGCACATCATAGCTTATAATCAGGGTTCGCTGTTAGTAGATAGTAGTCCTGGAGATAATTATCGCTATGATGGATTTAATATCCGCTGCATTCTCAAGTAATAATGAATTGCCCCATATACAAAAATACCCCTATCGTAGGGGTATTTTATAGACTATAAATTATTAGCGTTTCTTCTCTTTTACTTCGTTTCTACCGAGGTTTTTCTTTGTCTCGGTAAATACTACATGTTTTCTAAGAACTGGATCATATTTACGAAGCGAAAGCTTGTCTGGGGTGTTCATGGTATTTTTCTTAGTATAGTAAGCGCGCACACCAGACTCTTCGGATACTAACCCGACCAATTTTCTCTTAGTGTTATTCTTCTTTGCCATAATTATCTACAATTTTACCACAAAGCTTCAAAAGAATCAAGAGTAAATTATTCGTATAAAAATGGGGCCCCTGAATTGGGCCCCTGCTGGTAGTGAGATTAGAAAAAAGGAGAGAATTATGAACGGACAAAACCCGAAGGTTTAAGACCCACATGAAAGAAAATGCAGTTGCATTTCGATTTCTGTCGTAAACGGTCTTCCGCATCGCGGACAACTCCAGGTGATTCCCCTGACCTTCATCCATAAACGAATCATTTCTTCACCGCCTTTCTAAATCTTCTAAAGGTACTATGTAATGTATACTACTACGTTTTCTGGTTTTTTGCAAGCAAAAGCTCTATAAATGCTTGAATTTCTTTTAGTCCAAAATTCTTATCTGCCGAAATCATTACTTCCGGGTCCGAAAGAAACTTCAAATCAAAAATTTGATAGTATACTGCTTTCAAGAGCTCTAATAATAGCTTCTCATCTTCAGGTGCAAAAGTATATTCCTTGTCATATACTTCTCCGTCTGCATCTGGTCTTACAAATAAAATATGCGCTTTTTCTACTTTATATTTAGCATAAGTCGGTGAATTATTCAGAAGTAGCTTATAGAACCCTAATTGTAGCATATATTTAAATAGAGTGGGCTGTGATTGCCAACGATCCTTATGATATTTGCCTGTCTTAAAATCATAGACTTCAATAGTCTTGTTTTTATCATCAATTAATATATGGTCGATTTTTCCAGTGACTGGCACTCCTTCGATCGCTAGTCTCTCGTATCCAAGATTGACCTCTGCCTTGCCAGAGCGGATAATTCGCGAAAAAGCTGCCAGCGCTACTGCCATCTCGGCTGGCCCTTTCTCTTTGATCTTAGCTTTTAATTCTATAGGTAAATCTTTTTTCTCAAGTTCCTCTAGATAGAATTCTAGCGCTGCTTCATCTGAAATTCCAGTATTAGTTACTTGCTCAAAGGTTGCGTGCGCAAGATTTCCTAGTGCCAAAGTCTCATCTTCCGGCTCTTGCTCGGCCCTCAGAACGGTATTTTTAAAAAACGCTTCCGGCCCAGCATTCACGATATCGATAAACGAAGTCAATGCCGACGCCGACATCCGCCAATTTTTGATTCTCTCTAGATAAATAGCGTTCATATCCGGCGCTATTTTTATGTACGGGTTTAAATACTTTTTTAATTCCGTATAAGATGGCTTGAATTTTGAAATTTTGACCACCGCTTCTTCTTTTTCTGGTAAAGGCGCAAATGCCTCCAGGTATTCTAATCTCTCCGGAGATTTGCCATTAAAGTCATATAGCGAACTTGTAATAAAGAGTGTGTGTTTAGCTCGTGTCAAAGCGACGTAAAGCACTCGAATTGTCTCACTATCCGTAATTCCAGTATGTCGGATATGGATCAAATTAGCCGGTAATTTCAGAAGGTCATTATTTCTGCCTTTTCCCCAGCAAGAATGGTCTGCCGATAGAATAAAAACGTATTCAAACTCCAGCCCTTTGGCTTTATGCGCTGAGAGAATCTGTACCGCCTCGTCAGTATCTCGATATGGACTAGTAATATTTAGTGGCATTTGCGCAAGCTCGTAATCGGAAGCCATTTCTACTAAATCTCGTACTCGTAAAGGCTTTTCCCCGACGTATTTGATTAGTTTGGCCTTCAAAGAGTTTAGATTCTCGTAAAACGTAAACGTTTCGTAAGGCTCCATTTCTTCTACACGCATCTTCGTCGCTACTATATCTAAAACTATTTCCAGTGGCTCCGTCAATGCCATCTTTACGAGATCGGTAATAAAATCTACCGCCGATTTTACTGCTTCCGAAGCATCGGCCTTCAAAAGATAGTCAAAAATAGATTTATGTGCCTCCCTGGCCTCAGCTACTAATTTTACCGCTTCCATCGTCGGAACTTCTAGCCATGGATAAACCAATATTTCAATCATCGGTACGGTCGGCTTAACTTCTCTAGAAATTTCGTCTACCAATTTTAGAACTGTTAGGATTTCATGTATCTTTTCGTCTTCAAACAAATTATCACGTTTCTCGTAAGCAATCTTAATCTCTGGATGAGCCTTTAAGAAAGGCAAGAGCGGCATGAAGTACTTATGTTTGCTGGATATTACAGCAATATGGTCTTGTTTTACTCCTGATTTGACAAGCTCGGCAATTTTGTCTGCCACAAAAGTATACTCCTGATCTGAAGACAAAAATTCCTTTCTGAAGATTTGAGATTTCGACGGGTTTTCTAGATGCGCTGTCAATGGCTTCTCTCCAATAAAGCGATCTGGAGCTTGATCGATAACCTGCTTAGCGTAGTCCAAAATTTCTTGCGTAGAACGATAATTTTCGGTTAAGGCCACTACATGGGCATCGTAATACTCCTGGAAATCGGACAAATTCGTTGCATTAGCCCCCTGGAACTCGTAAATTGCCTGGTCATCATCCCCTACTGCCATAATCATAGGTTTTTCATAGTCCGTAAGTTGTTTTACGATCGCGAGCTGAGATGGATTGGTGTCCTGAAACTCATCTAGCATGATAAATTGATATCTTTCTTGTAGAGTCTCCTTGAACCCTTTATCTTCTTCTAGAATCTTACCAGCTTCGATAATCATATCATCAAAATCACACAGGTTATTATCTAGAAGGTACTTCTGGTATTCTTCCATGATTCTTGCCACAGAAGCCAATTTTAGATTCGCCACCCGGTCTTTGAGCCGGTAGTTTCCCTTACCGTCCTTTTCAAAATAAGCATCTTTCCAACGCGTCAGAGGCTTAATTTTTTCTATACTAGTAGCCTCCACAATCGCGGCTTTTAAATCTCTAGCCATACCTGCAATCGAGCGTTCTACTCTAGGTGCAATCGAATCTAATTTTTCGTAATCTTTCAAAATTTCATAAATTGGCTGGTAAGCATTTTCGAGCGAAGGCTTGTATTTTCTAGGTACGATATTCTCGAGTAGTGGCGAAATTGCTTCCGATAAAACTTTTGAGTCTTCTATGTTTATGGCTGCTATTTTGGCGAGATCATTGGACGACAATTTGGCTGCCTTTGCTTCAGAAATCACACTAATGATGTCTTTAACTCTATCGCCAAGCAAAATATCTCTTGCGGGAAGCCTTTTTTGTAAATCTTTTACGATTTTAAATTTCGTAACATCGTCAATCGATGCATCGATTATCCTGGTGTAGCTTGGTGAAAAATTTCGGTATAAAGACAAAATTTCTTGTCCAAAAGAATGATAAGTACCAATGTTGACTTTCAGAGCGTCATTTCCGATTACGCGCTTCAAACGATCGCGCATATTGGTGGCCCCAGAATCTGTAAAAGTTAGACATAATATATTCGACGGATCGGTATCGGTATTCTTAAGTATGTAAGCCACTTTTTCTGATAGTAGCTGTGTTTTGCCGGTTCCTGGTCCTGCCAAAACCAAAAGTGGCCCCTCTAGATATTCTACTGCTTCTTTTTGCTTAGCATTTAGCCCCATACGTTTCTCCAATCATCACTTAATTCTATCAGCTCTCGTAGATACTTGGCGGTCTCTGGAACCTTAATCTCTTTATTCTTAACCTTCAAAAGAGCGGTCACTCCCTCTACGGTTTTTTCTGGTTTTGCCATAGGGTTATTTTTTAAAATCTGACCAAATTCATAATTTCGAGATGGAGTGTCGCAAGTCAACCTAAGATCTCCAATTCCACAAGAAAGCTCTACAGTCTCAGGCTTCGCTTCATTTAACGAAAGAATTGCCTTCATTTCTTCCGATACCTCTGTTAGATACTGTTCATGTAACGTCGTTCCCGGCTTTAGATCTAAAAAACCCGCCAGAATCGCGTAGATATTCTTTAGCGCTCCACACATCATCACCCCTTTAGAGTCTGTGGTAAAATCAAAAGTCAAGAAGTCTGTCGTAAATAGTTGTATTACTCGTTCGTCTGTAGCTGTAAGGTGTGTCTTCTTGCCTTCTTTAATATCCGCTGCAAAACCAGGCCCAGAAAGTACCATATAATCAAGAAAATTTTTAAAATTATGGTCATCCAAAAAACCTTTGGTCGCAATAATCAAAGGTTTCTCGACTGGTAGGTGTGGCAATAGATACGGCGCCACGCTAGAAGGCACTGCTAGCACTATGTAATCCGCGTTTTTGAGCACCTCCGACAAGTTTTCTCTTTCAAGTCTAGAATCATAATAATCAATATCATAACCTTTGTCTGCCAAAACTCCACCGAGCGCAGTACCAAAAGCCCCCGCACCTAGAATCGCAATTTTCATACTATTATTATATCATTCTTCAAGTCGTCACGATTCAAAATTAATTCTATTTCAAACTAGCTACTGGAAACAGTGTATTTCACAGCACCTTTGTATGCACCAGAAGCCTGCGCTCCCCCGACATGTACTTGATAGTCCGTTCTAAAAGTACCAGAAGAAGTCCCCATAGCAACAGTAGGGAAAGTTGCTATAGTGATAGATGTATTTGGTATGGACGCATATGTAGCATATGCAGGAGTAACTGTAGCCGAAGCACTAGAAACCTTGAAAGACCAGTAAGATGAATTCCCAGAAACGCCAGTAGGGATTGTAGCGCCACTAGCAGAATTATAAAGGGCGGTATTGCCCACAAGCCCATCTGGATGAGTAGCATCAGGTGAAAAACCAACCGCTTTTACTATGAAACCATCTTTATGGTTACAGCCAATATTGACGTGTTTATCAGCCGTAGCTTCGGTATTTACGGTAGTGCCGGCAGCTGTGGATAAATTGACGGAACCACCAACAACAGCAGTAAAACTACATACTGAGCTCACAGTTACGCTTGCTCCTGTAGATGCGGTATCAGCAGCCATTATATTGCTACTCGAAAGCGCAACAGCAGAAACTGACGTAGTTAAAGTTAATATTCCGATTGGTAGATATTTGATTTTGTTATTCATAATTTTGACCTGTTATGAACTTATTTTAGCATTAACTTTTTAAAAAATCAACTACTTTTTTGGTTTTTCTTGTGCTTAAGATGCAGCCCATAGCAAATCATTCCTACGATTGATGCGACGGTCGCAATCACTAACACGATAAACCAAATAGGACATAAAACCAATATAGTAGAGGTGGAAGAATTGTCACCCAGGTATGAAACAGATTGTTCCACTTCGAAAATGCCTAATTGCGGCAATCCTTCTAGATCGCGCGTTACCGTCCGGGTAGAACCAGGCATTACAACGGTCTCGTAGACGTTTTTTTCTCCGTCGGCCTCTATCATGTTTTGCCCAGTAAACACGTTCTTAATCGTAATTGTAGTAGTAATGATCTCGTGTATGTTACCATTATTGGAAGCCACTACCTCGGTTTTTGGTACTCCGGTAGCTACAAAACCTGGCAATGAATTTGATATGATTCTACCGTCATGTACAGTCTTGCCATCAATTTCAGCCAAAACCAAACTTGCCATCTCGTATACGTCTCGAACCGTGGTCCCAGAATCGGTATTGGCGTTTGGATCTGAACTCACGCCAATCATCATATATTGTCCACCCGCCGAAGCAGATTCTGGCACTTTTATCGTGAAATTGATTTTTTTGGTTTCATTTGGCTTTAAAACACCTGTATCAACGTCTAACTTAGTCCAGTTTACGATATTAGACCATTCAGAAGTAGTCTCAAAATCAGGCGTATAACTATCGTCGGTAATACTATAAGGAGAAACAGCGACTTTGAAGTAAAAATCTTCTGTAGCATCCGCTGGATTCGAGACAGATAAGGTCCCTTGATAGGTTTCTCCCGCCTTCAAAGAAATCGTTTGACTCATTGGTGATACGATAAATTTATTAACCACTAAACCTCCTATTCTATAGATATAATTTTACCACTACCACGTTCAAGATGCAAAAGTCGCTGATTTTTAGAACCCCTGTATTTCAAAGATAGGTCTTTTTGGCTTAGGATAAATGGTCCGTCAATCAAAGCATCGAGAGACTTTAGAAGTTCCCACGGTTCGCCGCCAGCTTTTTTTATTTGTTCATAAGTAAAACCCGAAAAACTCCAAACATCCCAACCAAAATCCTTTCGCACTCTATCGGCAATTTCTCGACAGGCTCTCGCCTGCACGAACGGCTCTCCACCGCAAAAGGTTATCCCTCTTTGTCCATGAAATTTTGAGAGGCGCTCTAATACCTCATCGATAGAGACTAGAAAACCCGCCTCAAAATCCCAAGTTTCTGGATTCTGACAGCCCTTGCAATGATTTGGGCAACCCTGAGTCCAGAGCACTGCCCTCAGCCCATCGCCGTTAACGATATTATCATGCTCCAGCGGCCCAGAAAGTCGAATCATTCCCTCTGGTACCTCTGGCGCTGATTTTAATTTAGCAACTGCAATCTCGTCCCAATCTTTCAAAGCTTACATCTCCTTCTAGTCTTCCGCAGTGCGGACATCTTTCACCTTTAATTATACCAGAAAATCCGCATACTGGGTCACGATCTACCGGATGATTCACCGAACCGTAGCCAATTCCTTCGTCATGCATTTTTCGAATCACCGCCTCGAACGCCGGTAGATTCTGCGACGGATCGCCATCAAGCTCGATATAGGTAATATGTCCAGCATTGCAGAGGTTGTGATATGGCGCTTCGATTTCAATCTTTTCAAACGCCGAAATCGGATAATACACCGGTACATGGAATGAATTCGTATAAAAATCTCTATCTGTCACGCCTTTGATTTTACCAAATTCTTTGCGGTCGATCTTGGTAAATCGTCCAGCAATTCCTTCTGCTGGAGTTGCAAGAAGCGAGAAATTTAAATGGTATTTCTTGGTATACTCATCACATTTCTCTCTCATATGAGTAATAATGTCGAGCCCCAACTCCCTAGAATCTTCATCTTCGCCGTGGTGCTTTCCTACCATCGCTACCAAAGTCTCAGCTAGGCCAATAAAGCCAATCGACAAAGTACCATGTTTAATCACGTCGCGCAGAGTGTCATTCCAGCCCAGCTTTTCTGAGCCAAACCAGTTACCCTGCCCCATCAGGAACGGAAAATTCCTTACGTGCTGATTGGCCTGAAATTCAAACCTCTCCAAAAGCTCATCTTTTACTAGATCCATTTTTTCATCGAGCTCTTTATAAAAACCATCCCAATCAGCTTCCTTGCGCTCCTTCAAACAAATTCCGTGCTTAATACCGATTCTTACTAGATTAATTGTTGTGAAAGAACAATTTCCTCGCCCTGTCACAATCCCATCCGACTCTGGGAAAATCGAGCCAATTACCCTTGTCCGGCAGCCCATCGTCGCAATCTCCGTCCGATAATCGCCCGGCTTATAATATTGCAAATTAAACGGCGCGTCGATAAAACAAAAGTTTGGGAATAATCTCTTCGCTGACACTTCCATTGATTTTTTGAATAAATCATAATTTGGATCGCCCGGCTCGTAGTTTACGCCAGATTTGACCTTAAAAATTGAAATTGGAAAAATTGGCGTTTCACCTTTACCCAATCCATTTTCGGTCGCTTCCAAAAGATATTTCGAAACTAATCTTCCTGCCGGAGAAGTGTCTGTGCCAAAGTTGATTGAAGTAAACGGCACCTGCGCACCTGCCCGAGAATGCATCGTGTTAAGATTGTGGATAAAACCTTCCATTGCCTGGAAAGTTTCTCGTTCTACATCTTCGTTCGAAGCTTGGATAATTTCAACTGGCCATTTGGCTTTTTTGAGTTTGTCATCATCGCCGTATTTACAAGTATCCTTAACCT
The DNA here is from genome assembly GCA_017545585.1 of Candidatus Saccharimonadota bacterium. Classification (GTDB taxonomy): domain Bacteria; phylum Patescibacteriota; class Saccharimonadia; order Saccharimonadales; family Saccharimonadaceae; genus Nanosyncoccus. The sequence goes on along the minus strand of JAFWMK010000011.1, from coordinate 8,021 downwards.
CTAGATCTAGCTTTTTGCCAGAAAATTTATTGTACTTTTCTAGATTCCGCTTGAGTGCTTTTCTGAAGGATTTGTCCACCCCTGGTGCCATCGCATAGTCAAAGTTCGGAATTGATTGTCCACCATGCTGCTCGTTTTGATTGGCTTGAAGGAGAATAGCCGCTAACGCCGCATAAGAGCCAATTGAATTTGGGGTCCTAAGGTGTCCATGCCCAGTATTAAAACCACCGTTTTCGAATAATACAAATGGGTCAGACTGACAGCAAGTTAGTGTACCAGTAGCATAAAAATCAAGATCATGAATATGGATATCACCGTTGTCATGTGCCCTCGCAATGTCTGGACGAAGTAACAGCGTCTTCGCAAAAACTTTTGACCCTTCTGCCCCAAATTGCAACATTTTGCCCATGGCTGAATTACCATCCACATTCGCGTTGGAGCGTTTCACGTCGGAATCTTCAGAGGCATCTGCATGCGAAATGGTTTTGTAAATATTCATAAGATCGGATTTGGCTTCACGCACCCTTGAACGCTCTTGACGAAATCTAATATATTCTCTAGCGGTTCGCTTAAAGCTAGACTCCATCAGGACTTCCTCTACGATGTCCTGAATCTGTTCTACCGATGGCGTCCTAGTCGTAATGGTCTCTTCTGCCCGCTTCAATACCTTATCAGAAAGCGTTTTTGCTCGATCCGACTTGAATTCCTCGGTCGCCGCACCAGCTTTCGCAATCGCTTCCGTAATCTTCTCGGGATTAAAATTTACAATCTTCCCATCCCGTTTTTTAATTTTTTTGAACATTTTACCTCCTTCAGACATGTTCTTTGTATAACCCTAATATCCATATTTAGCGTCTAAATAATATTCTAACACACTATATATAGTATTTTCAAGACTTTTATGCTAAAAATGTAAAAAATACAACAAAAAGGGGAGCCTTTATCGGCTCCCTTCTTCCCCTTTCTTACGTTTCTTTTTCTCTACGGCATAACGCCGTCTTACCAAATCGTCAATCGAGAACATCTCACAATTCTTCATTTCTCTTTTAACGTTTTCCCTGAGATATCTTCTTCGATCGGCGTCTTCCGTGAATTTCATCACGGTCTCTTTGTCCTTAGGACTAAGAGGAAGATATCCCACTCTCCGAGACCAGTAGTCCAGGCTGTCCAGTTTCCGATATCTCTTTTGGTTACGGGATTCTATTTCCATATCCATGTAACCACCTACATATCCATACTCGTAGGCTATTTTCTGTACCGGATAGACACCTTCGTTAGCGTTCAATCCCATCTTGTAGATAGCAAGATATGATCCTACCGCCTGCAAGAAGTCTAAAAACGCCTCATAATACCTTCGCTGGTCATAGCTAAGTTCACTTGCCATTAATTTCACCCCCTATTCAAACGCAAAAAAGTTAATGTGCTATCTTTTTATTATAGCATAAAAGCTTCAGAAAGTCAATGTATGAGGTTATTTTTTGTGTTTTTCGCCATCATTAATGCTAATGCCACCAAAACTACCTGCCGCATCAATATAAATGGTGTTTTTGCCCTTAGACGGATCCTTTCTTTCATCCGAAACTCCGCCGAAGAAGAACGCCGATTTGGTCTTGATTTCTATATCGTTTGGAACCTTAATATCGATCCCGCCAAAAAGCGCAAATGCCTTGATTACAGTATCTTTTTCAAAATTGGCTTTTCTGAGATCGAGCTCCGCCCCGCCAAAGATCGCCATAATATTAGAGCCCGAAAAAGTCTCATTGTTATAAACTCTTTCACTTCCCGAAAATACAGCCATCTGAGCATCCATATTTTTATTGTTTTCTGCTTCTTTGACTTTTTTGGCTACTTCTTTATCGTTTTTGCCCTGAAAAAGAGTCTTGATCAAAATCGACACCCCAAAGAGTATCAACGCCACCGCAAGAATAGCTTTCCAGGCAACGTCATATGTAAATACATCCTGTGCCGCGAGAAGCAAAATCACGCCAGCCGACAAAAAAGCCAGCGAAGTCAAGCGTTCCTTCTCTGTGATAAGACTAACGACAGATGGCACTATTATAAATAGTGTCCACCATCCATCAAAAAACACGTTAAAATTAAATAACCCAATGGCATTACCGCCAAAAATCACACCTAGTGTAATAATCGCTATCCCCCAAACAATTGGTTTTGCTTTTTTCATAAAAAATCTCCTTATTCTAATTATAACATACGTGCGCAAATTGGATTTATTGTTATAGCTTAATGAGGTTTGAGGAATAATAACAAGGTGGGCTCGATCTGAGTGTTAACGAAGAACGAGCCCTACTTTTTGAGTTTTTATTACCAATAAAAATGGTGGGGAATACAGGGCTTGAACCTGTGACCTTACGAATGTGAATCGTACGCTCTAGCCAGCTGAGCTAATTCCCCACTTTTGTGGTATAATAATTATAACATGGATTTATCAAAAATAAAAGCTGAAGCCGAAGAGATCGAGAAGTTTCTTAGTACCCCTGATGCTTATTCTCATCCTGATTTTGCAGCCAAAGCCAAACGCGCCAACACTCTCAAAGAGATTATCGAATTAGACGAAAGCATCACCAAACAAAAGAAAAACCTCGAGGAGGCCAAATCTCTCACGAATGATCCTGAACTTGGCGATATCGCCAAAGAAGACATCAAAAATCTCGAACGAAAAATCGCAGAATCAGAAGCTAGACTAGAAGAACTTCTGATCCCTCATGATCCCACCGACGACAAGCCCGCCATCATCGAAATCAGAGCTGGCGCTGGTGGCGACGAAGCTTCCCTTTTTGCCGGCGAGTTATTTAGGATGTACCAACATTACGCCGAAGCTCACGATCTCAAGACCGAGCTAATATCCAAAAACGAGAACGACACTGGTGGCATGAAAGAAGTAATTTTCAAAATCTCTGGCGACAACGCTTACGGTCAGCTTAAGTTTGAAGGCGGCGTGCATCGCGTCCAGAGGGTCCCAGTCACCGAATCTCAAGGCCGTATTCATACTTCTACTGCCACTGTAGCAGTCCTTCCAGAAGCCTCCGAAGAAGACCTCGAGATCAAGCAAGAAGACCTCCGTATCGATATTTACCGCTCCGGCGGTCATGGCGGCCAAGGAGTCAACACTACCGATTCTGCCGTCCGCATCACCCACCTTCCTACCGGCATCGTTGTTGCCATGCAAGACGAAAGATCTCAACAGCAAAATCGTGTCAAAGCCATGAATATTCTTCGTTCCCGCCTCCTCGAAAAAAAGAAAGAGGAAGAATTAAAAAATGCCTCTGAGGCGCGCAAATCCCTCATTGGCACCGGCGATCGCTCCGAAAAAATCCGCACCTACAACTTCCCTCAAGACCGCATCACCGATCACCGTATTCACTACAACCGTAGCAATATCAATGCTGCCATGAATGGCGACATCGACGATATCATTACCGAACTTACCAAAAATGAACGCGAACTCAAAAACGACTAATTTTTACGGTCGCGAGTTTTATGTCGACCAAAACGTCCTTACCCCTCGTCCAGAAACCGAGGTTATCGTCGACGAAGTTTTAAAATTATGCGGCAAGCCAATTCTCCCTGGCATAAAACCAGAAAAACCAAAATTAAACCCGCAAGGCCTCAAAATCCTAGATATCGGCACTGGCTCTGGTTGCATTGCTATTACTCTCAAAAAAGAACTAGAAGAAGCCGAAATCTACGCCTCCGATGTCTCAGAAAAAGCTATCGAGATTGCACAAAAAAACGCCGAGAATCTCAAAGCGCCTATACATACCATTATATCATACTTATGCCAAAATGTCAATATTACCCCTGATATTATCGTCGCCAACCTTCCCTATGTAGACAAAAACTGGGATTGGGTAGATCAAAAGTCTCTAAAGCAAGATCCCGACCTAGCTCTTTACGCCGAAGATGGCGGTCTTGCCCTCATCAAAGAACTAATCGATACCGCCACCTCAAAATATCTTATTCTTGAAGCCGATCCTAGTCAGCATCAGAAAATCATAGATTACGCAAAAGCAAAGTACGCATTAGAAAATATCAATAATTACACACTGACATTCAAGCTTATTTAGGACTGTTTATAACCTTCCAAAGTTACGTTCACGCCAATTTCATTCCCCTCTCTGATTACAGTGAGCTGAACAGTGTCACCCGGTTTATATTCACCGATCAGAGTAGAGAGCGATCCTGCCGCACCAATCTTCACCCCATTTACAGCCGTCACTATATCTTTGTCTTTTAGCCCAGCCTTTGCTGCTGGTGAATCAGCCACTATGGCGGAATAATTGCCGGAGCTGTAAAGATATGCACCACTAGTCACCGGCAAATTATACGTTTTTGCTGCGTCTGCCGTTACATCCGTAGTATAGACACCCAGATAAGCTCGTTCCGCTTTGCCATTTTCTTTAAGTTGCGTAAGCATTCCTTTTACCGCTGCAATTGGAATCGCAAAACCCATGTTTTCTGCTGAAGAAGAAGTGGCCGTATTAACCCCAATCACCTGCCCTGCCGCATTAATCAGAGGACCACCAGAGTTGCCGGAATTAATCGCCGCATCAGTCTGAATCATATCGGATAATTTTTCGCTCATCGAGCCAGACGCATCGGTAGCCGTAAGAGACCGCCCAGTACCAGATATAACACCTGAAGTTACGGTGTTTTGATATTGACCGAGCGCATTACCAATTGCAATCACTTGTTGTCCAGCCTGGATAGTTTTAGAATCACCCAAAGTCGCCGGAGTGAGTCCAGAAACATCTTTAATCTTGAGAAAAGCAATATCGTTCAAAGAATCTACCGCCGCCACCTCTACGTTTTTGTAGGTAGTACCATCGTCTAGCACCACCGAAATAGCCGAAGCGCCATCAATTACATGTTTATTAGTTAATATATATCCATCTTCCGTCACAACAATACCAGTACCTGCCGCCTGCGATTCGTAGCTCTGCCCAAAATAACTTACGCCTTTCACCGATGTCACAATCGATGCAACGCTTTTAGCTACTTTATCTACAATATCCGCAACGGAACCTTCTACGAAATTCGCCGAATTTCCATCCACGCCAGAACTAAGCAAAGTTAAAGGTTGCGTTGTCTTTTGGTAACTGAGCATTGAGAATACACTCGAGGTTATTGCTGCTATTAACGCAATCGAAGACAAGATTATTGCAGCCTTATTGCTCCCACTACATTTACAATCTTTGCAATCACATTTTTTACTTTCCATTTTACCTCCTTTTAATAAATATTAAATGCTGGCTTGCTAAAGAAAAGCACTATTATACCGATCAATAATATGCCAAATATAATCGGTCCCAAAATATCTTTGAACCTAAAATCTTCTCTGTATCGAACTACAGTCTGTCTAGCATAATTATAAACAAAAGCGAAAATCGTCAAAATAATCGCCGCTTGCGGAATTTTAATTCCAGTATCACCAAATGTATAGACAATATTCCAAAGATGACAGAGCCAGGCAATTTCAGCAAACACCAACCCACAGACCAAAGTAGTAAGAGCAAAATTCTCTTCTTCAGTCTGGATTAATACATGCCTGCTCGCTGCATAACCAATCAAGAACGCCAACAAAACCGCTACGGTTGGATCGATTGTAGCAGACATAATCGTGGAAGCTGAAATACCAAGAAACACTGCAGTCAAAGACTGTATATGTGTTGCATTTTCAGACGACATTGGCTTGATAAAAAGCAACCATATAATATATACCCCCATCAAAACGAAATCTACCGGAAGAAGTACACTACCAGAATAATAAGTCAACATTACAATCGATAGCCCCACAATGATGTCCACCAAATTCGACTTAATATTAATCAAAAGATACCGTCTCCTTACTGCAAATACACGCCATTTTGAAACCAAAACCAAGATAATACCCAGCGCTGGATTTGCGCTAAATACCGTAATCAATACTGAACCCATACCCAGCAAGATATTCAGCAAAATATGCACCGCATTTGATGCAATATTTCGTGATTTTCTAGCTAATACATAGTCTGCCATACTTTTATATTATACCAGAAAAATTAAATAAAACTTAAAAACTAAAGTATGCTATAATGGATAAGTATGAAACCGAATTTTTTCGAAAAACATCCTATTATGAAAGACATTTTGAGTCTTGGCGGTTTCGTGATAGCGATTGTGCTTTGTACGATGTTTTTGAATACCTACATCTATCGTTCCTATAATGTAGTCGGTTCTAGTATGGAGAACACTCTCCAAAACGACGATCGCGTAGTAGTCAATCGCGCTGCAGTCTCCTGGGCACATTTTCTAGGTCAAGAATACGTACCGGAGCGTGGCCAAGTTATCGTCTTTATGAACGAAGACGAAAAAGCCGTCAAAGAATACAAGGCCGCTGGTGTAGAGAATCCTATGACTTGCAATGCGCCAAGCAATGTTAGTGATCAATACATTATCAAACGTGTCATTGCTTTTCCGGGGGAACGCGTAGTTGTCAAAGATGGCATCATGACCATCTACAACGATGAACACCAAGATGGTTTTATTTATGATAAAGAATGGCGCACCTCCAGTACTGACGGTCCAAAAGAATACACCTCCGGCGAAGTCGACACTGTAGTTCCAGAAGGAGAGCTTTTTGTTTCAGGCGACAATCGTGAAGGATCTAATTCTTGGGACTCTCGTAATGGCCTTGGTACTATTCCTTATTGCCGCATCATCGGTCCAGTTATCATGAGACTATTCCCATTTGACAAAATGAGAACCTTCTAATGCTTCTAAATTTCACCAATCATTTTGACAGAATCCGATTCCGGAAGTTCTTCTACTGTCTTTAGTTTTCGCTCAATTTGACGAGAAGTAGTCTTTGCCGACTCGATCTTATTAGCAGATTCTTGAAGTTTCTTCTGCACGCCTTCAAGAAGGTCGCCAAATTTGCCAAACTGCGCTTTCACCGCGCCAAGAATTTGCCAGACTTCAGCTGAACGTTTTTCGATCGCTACTGTTCGAAAGCCCATCAAGAGACCAGATAACATCACTGGGAGCGTCGAAGGAGAAGCGATTGCGATATTATACTTCTGACGTATTTCATCAGAAAGACCCGGAATTCGAATAATCTCCGCATAAAGAGACTCTGTCGGTACAAACATCATCCCAAAATCAGTAGTTTTAGGCGGGTCAAGATACTTAGTAGAAATCTTCTTAGCTTGTTCTTTTACATCGTTTGACAGTGCCTTTTGATATTCCGCTATCTCTGTTTTATTGCCATTATCATACGCTGCCACCAATCTAGAATAATTCTCCACTGGAAACTTAGAATCAATCGGCAAAAAGACATCAGTTTCTTTGCCAGGCATCTTTACCGCAAATTCTACCCGATCGTTCGAGCCGGTTTTAGTAATAATGTTTTCTTCGTATTGATTTTTACTCAAAATATCTTCAATAATCGCCCCTAGTTGCACCTCCCCATAAATTCCTCGAGTTTTTACACCCTCCATTACCTTTTTAAGATCGCCCACCTCATTAGCCATACCTTTCATTTCGCCTAAACCTTGGTAAACCTGAGTAAGTTGAGCTGAAATCGATTTAAAGCTCTCATTGAATCGCTTTTCTACCGAAGCTCGCAGCTTTTCATCTACCGTTTCACGCATTTCTTCAAGCTTCTTCTCGTTACCGGTCTGAAGCCGCTCGAGATTATCCGCAATTTCTTTACGATTTTCCCGAAAGTTTCGATCAATCTCCGGATTGAGCTTCGCAATTTCCCCCTCCATCCGAATCAGTCGCTCTTCCATCCTTTTATAATCTGCACTGTTCCCCTCTGGTCTTTTTCTTATACTCAAAAAAATTACCACCAAAAGTAAAATAATTATTATTACCCCCATCACACCTAAAAATATTTCCATAAGCCAATTATAACAAAATTTTCAAAAAACACCAAAGTATGCTATAATTCTAGAAGGCGCCGACTTAGCTCAGCTGGCAGAGCAACGGTTTTGTAAACCGTAGGTCGTCGGTTCGATCCC
>JAFWMK010000010.1 GCA_017545585.1 Candidatus Saccharimonadota bacterium | reverse complement strand
TCTACTTCTGCAGCTAACCCTACTTATACCATAGGCGATGGTACTAATGCTGTAACTATTACTGGTAAGGCTAGTACCTACACCCTAACCCTCACCAATACCAATGCTACTACATCTGGCTCTACCGCAGCTAGAGTTACTTACAATAGCTCTACTGTCTATGGTGGAACTTCTGGTACTTCTGCTATCACTAATCCAAGTAGAAGCTATACCATTTCTGGCTTTGATACTAGCTACAATAATGCTTCAGGAGCTACGGTATCTAGTACCGCAAGCAAGACTTATAGTTATAGCTTTGATGGTTGGTATACTGAAGCTAGTAATGGTACTAGACTGATTACTAGCGCTAAAGCTCTAGTTCCTAGTGTTACTGTTGGTGGTACTAACTATACTAATGCCTCATCCCAATGGGTTGCTACTTCTGGTACTACACTATATGCTCATTGGGCTAATGGTACTGCTATTACTCTTCCTACCATTACCAAGACTGGATATACTTGTGGCTGGACCACCAGTACCTCTACTTCTGCTATTACCTATGCGTCTGGTTACTCTGGACTAGTCCCTACTGCCAATATGACACTTCATGGAGTATGTAAAATAAATACCTACACCATCACTCTAGCAAGGTCTAATGCAGAGACTATAGTAATTGATGGTACTTCATACACTGGTACTTCAGCAACTCTAACCTATGGTACTCACACAATCAGTGGTACTTACCCAAGTGGTTATGAATTCAGTTCCTGGGCTACCAGCAACTCCACTAACCTAGCCATTACTAGTACTTCTACTGCTTCTACATCCATTACCGTACATGGTGCTGCAACACTGACGTTGAATGGGAAGTTAAGTGTTATACCTATGCAAACTTATACTAAAGCACAATGCCAGTCTGGTGCAGCAAGTGGCAATGTTACTGTGACTGATTCTCGTGACAACAATACTTACACTGTTCGCTATATTAACGGCAATTGCTGGATGACCCAGAACCTCCGCTTCACTGGCACTAGTATTGATAGTACCACCACCAATATTAATACCACCAAAACTCTAAGCTATGGTGATTTAACTTCCGGAAATAGTAGTACCGAACCAAGAATCCATGATAGTGGAAATGCTACTACCGGTGTCTGGTATAACTACTGCGCAGCTTCTGCTGGAACTATTTGTACAGACTCTGATTCTACTGAAGCAAGCTACAGTCTCTGCCCAGCTGGCTGGAGACTACCAACATATACTGAGCAACAAGCCATTACTAGCTACACCACTGCTTTTAGTCCAACTACTGGTGGGCGCTACTACAAAGGTAGTCTCGAAGGTACCGGCAGCGGGTTCTGGTGGTCCTCTACTGCCTACAATGTCAACCGTCGTTACTTCTTGTACTCCGCTGGGAGTAGCCTGAATACCAGCAGCGACTATCGCTACTACGGGACCTACGTGCGGTGTGTACTAGATACCCGCACACCATATGAAAAGCTTCAGGCTGGTGTACTCTCCATGCAAGACATTGGTAACCTCAGCTCGGCAGAAAGCACTACTCTTCTTTCTCAAATGACAGAGAATACACAATACAATGTTCCGGATTCTCGTGACGGACAAGACTACACTGTCGCCAAACTCCCATATGGTAAGGTCTGGATGACCAAGAACCTAAACCTTGCTGGTGGTACTGCTTTGACTCCTGCAGACTCCAATGTCTCTGCTGGATGTAATCTCGGCAATAATTGTACTCTCCCAGCTTCCTCTACTTCTGGCTTTTCAGACAACTCCACTGCGTATGTATACAATAGTGGTAGCACTACGTGCGGAGATGGTTCCCCATGTTATTCCTACTATTCCTACGTAGCTGCTACTGCCGGTACTAGCCCATCAAGCGGCAATGCTACTTCAGACATCTGTCCAAAAGGTTGGAGGCTACCAACCGAGGCAGAATTTAATACACTTATACGTAGCTATACTACTGGTGCTGCCTTAACTGCTTCGCCGTTCCTCGGCGTCTATGCCGGTTACTACAGCAATTCGTCGTTTAATAATGGGGGTAACTACGGCCTCTATTGGTCGTCTACTGCCGGTAGTAGTATTTATGCCTACAGCCTCCGCTTCAGTAGTAGTAGTACCAGTACCAGTACCAGTGTCGTCAACGATAATAAGAGGGGCGGTGGCTCTATACGCTGTGTGCTTAATGTCCCAACCATGCAAGATTTCACTGCTAATGATGCTGCAGCCATGGCAACGGGTGAGACTAAGACCCTCGCAGACTCTCGTGACGGACAAGACTACACTGTCGCCAAACTCCCAGATGGTAATGTCTGGATGACCAAGAACTTAAATCTTGCCGGTGGTACTACTTTGACCCCTGCCACTTCCAATGTCTCTTCAAACTATACTCTCCCAGCTTCCTCTACTTCTGGCTTTTCAGACAGCTCCACCGCTTACGTTTACAATAGTGGTAGCACTACGTGCGGAGATGATTCTCCATGTTATTCCTACTATTCCTACATAGCTGCTACTGCCGGTACTAACCCATCAAGCGGCAATGCTACTTCAGACATCTGTCCAAAAGGTTGGAGACTACCAACTCGAGCAGAATTTAATACACTGAAATCTAGTTATTCCACTGGCTCTAAACTTACAGGTTCACCTTTCCTAGCTGTTTACGGCGGCGACTACTACAATTCCTCCTTCGACGGTGGCGGCTCCTACGGCAACTACTGGTCCTCTACAGCCTACTCTTCGTCGTTCGCCTACAACCTGTACTTCGATAGTAGCGATGCCTATGTCGACTACAACGATAAGAGGAATGGGTTTAGCGTCCGCTGTGTTAAGTCCTAGGGAGCCTAAGTATTCGGTTCCCTCGCTCTCCGGGAATCCGCTCTCCTGGGGTGAAACCCCAAGAGAGCGGAAGTGTACGCTGTGTGCGCTCTAGCTAGTGCTAGTACTCGCGCCAGCAGCGCGAGCAGAAATATAAATAAAGAAGAAATAGAAAAGATCAATGATACATTGGCGCAACATAGACAAAATATAATTCAGCAGAATATTTTTCTTATCACTGCCAAATCTATGTTATAATAATACAAATGGATTCCGAAAAAGATAATATTTTGAATGCAAAAGACTTAATGCTAGATTTCGACGAACCTGGCACCGATGATATCGAAAACGAAGAAGAGCTTTCCGATGAAGACCTTGCTATCACCCCAGAGAACGTAGATGCTTTTGCGGACGATTCCGTACGGCTATATCTACGAGAAATCGGCAAAATCCCACTTCTCACCCCTGAGGAGGAAGCCGATCTCGCTCAGCGCATTGTCAAGGGAGACAAAAAAGCCAAAGACAAAATGGTCGAGTCCAACATGCGCCTGGTGGTCTCTATCGCCAAGAGATATGGTGGTCGTGGCCTAGACTTCCTAGATCTTATTCAAGAGGGCAACACCGGCCTTCTAAGAGCTGTCGAAAAATTTGATCCAGAGAAAGGTTTCAAATTCTCTACTTACGCCACTTGGTGGGTCCGCCAAGCCATTACCCGTGCTATTGCCGACCAGGCTCGTACTATCCGCATCCCAGTTCATATGGTTGAGACCATCAACAAAGTCTTAAGGACCACCAGAAAGCTCACCACAGACTTGAACCGCGAACCGACCATTGAAGAAATCGCAAATGAGCTTCATATGGAGCCAGACAAAGTAGATTACGTCATGCGCATCAAACAGGATATTGCTTCACTCGATGCTTCCGTTAGTCGCGACGGAGACGATGAAGATTCCGTCCTCGGCGATTTCGTAGAAGATGAAGAGCGTATCTCTCCAGAAGATTCTGCCGCCAATCAGATTTTGAAAGAGCAACTTTCCGAGATTATCTCCACTCTCACCGACAGGGAACAAAAGATTATTAGGCTCAGGTTCGGTATCGGCGGTGGTCGCCCCCATACCCTAGAGGAAGTTGGTGCTGAGTTCGATGTCACTCGTGAACGTATCCGCCAGATTGAAGCCAAAGCCTTGAGCAAACTTCGCAAAAATAAAGACACCAAAAAATTACACGAATACTTAAGGTAACAATAAAAGGAGATCTTTAGAATGAAAAAAATTGTTCAAAAAATCACCGCACCTATCATGGCACTTGTAATAGGTCTAGGTATGATAGCTCCAGTTGTTCAGACCGTGCCAGCTTACGCCGATGGCGAAGAAGATCCTGCTCCTGCCGAAGGCGCCGCCATCCTTACTGACTGCTGGAACCAAGGCAAAAACAGTAGGAACGGTGGTGGTATCATGTGTGTAGTCCGTCTCGTTGTTGATATCCTATCTGTTCTTGTTGGTATTGTCGGCGTTATCGGCATTGTGGTGGTTGGCATTCAATACCTTACCGCTGGTGGCAACGAAGAACAGACCAGAAAAGCCAAACGTCGCCTCTTCGAAATCGTCATTGGTATTATGGCCTATGTTTTGATTCGTGCAATACTCGGGTGGGTTTCGCCGAGCTTTGGCGCTGTCCACAGCGGCCTACCTCTCACCGTCGTCGCCCCTCTTACGTCATCTATTGGAGTTTAAATGCCTCGTCTTATCCTAGTCTACAATCCCAATTCATCTAATTATCGCCGTGTCAAAAAAGAAATTTTAAACAAAAAGATTAAACTTTTTTCTGATTACGAAGTTGGTGAATATAATATTCAGAAAATCGGCTTCAAGAATAATGTCGAAAATCTCAAAGAGGTTATCAAAGACCAGGATTTGCTATTGGCGCTCGGAGGCGATGCCACTGCTGCCATTACAGCCAATGCAATTTTAGAATCAAGCAAAGACGCCACGTTAGCCGTCCTTCCATACGGCAACTTCAACGATCTCGCTAGAACTTTAGGTACAATGAAAATCAAAGATCTAAACCTAAAAACCAAATCAACTAAGCTGTACCCCTTGGAAATTTACGTAGACGGCAAATTCTGGCGTTACGCCACTTGCTATGTCACCATTGGTATGACCGCCGAAGCTGTCGAACTTTTTGATGCCCCCAAGTTCAGAAAATACATGCAAAAAGGCCACAAAAGTTCCTGGCGCTCCTACATAGCTCTTGCCAAATGGTATTTCAAAAACCGTCACAAAAAGGTTTTTCTCCCAGAATTCACTATCAATAAGAAGCCTACGGTCAAAAAAGCCTCAGACTATGCTGCCGTTAGTGGCAAATCCATGTGTCGTGTAATGAAAGGTGGCGATGATTTTAAAAGACCATATGTATTTAGAAGTAAAGCCTTAAAGACCATTAGTTTTCCCAGGCTATTTATTCTGATGGCAAGATCTATCCTTCATCGCACTCCAGGTGACGACACCAAAGGCGATCTCTTGGAATTCAAAAATCCAGCCACTGTCGAACTCCAGGCCGAAGGCGAATATCAAATTTTTGCGGATATCAAAACTATCGAAGTTAAGAAAGGAAACAAATGTCTGAAAGTCATCACCAAGAATTAGCTCAAGTCATAGAATATATGTCATCCCACTGGCCAAGCGATGTCAAACCAGAATGGAAAGTTAGTGCAGCAGAATATCCACAGATTTTGGAGAAAATCGTTAGGAGCTTCACCAAAGACAAGACCAAAAAGAAGAATCTTATTCGTATCGCCGGTCTTTCTGGTTCTGGCAAAACCTCCCAAATCCTCCCGGCAGTAGAAAAATATTGCGAAGCCAACGCGATTAACCCTGTTCTAATAGCCGCTCGTCGTTTTGTAGAATATCATCCTCACTGCGAGGAAATCAGAAAGGCTTACGGCGAAGAGAATCTCCGTCAAAAAACCGACGAATTTTCTACTATTATGATGTTTCTAACCTTGAATGAGCTTACCAAATATGGTTATGATATCGTCCTAGACGTTACTTTATTGGATCCAAAAATAGAAAAAATCCTTCTCGCTATGCTAGGGAGAGGAAATTACCACTGCCTGCTTTTGATGATTGCCACTTCTCCAGAAGTGACAGAACATTTTCTTGGTGGTCGTTCTTGGCGTCACACCAAAGAAACCGAACAGGAATTTATTCGTGCCACCAAAGAAGCGATGAAGTTCTATGCGACGAACGCCGGTAGCTTGCATACTATTTTATGGAGCGTATATGATCTAGAACCGATTTACAATGGCCCTATAAAAGACTCATTAGAGATTTTTAATCAATATTCAAATAGAACCGATCTTCCGCCAGCAAATGATGATGCTCGCCGCGAAGCTAAAATTCAATTTCTTTCAAGATTTTAGCAGTAGCCTCTTCTAATTCTTCTACCGAGCCATTATTTAGTACGTAATAATCTGCTGCTGCAATCGGCCCACCTTTTTCCAAATTCTCAATCTCGGATCTATCACGCTCACGGATTGCATTGGCGTCAAACGCTCTTCCTGGTCTCACTGCTACACGTTCGTAGCGGATTTTCTTGTCTACTACTACCGCAAGAAAAGTCAAAGCTTTTGGAAATTCATGTTTCAAAGTGCAATATTCCGTCCAAGAATAGACCCCGTCAAGCACAATTCTCTTCTGTCCAGCAGAGATCAAATCGCGAGTTTCCGCAATCACTTGTCTCACCACCCAATCTTTACCTTCCGTCTCGCGAATTTCCTCACGGAATTTTTTTTCGCTCTCGCCATCAGGAGTGCGCTCAATGCCTCGTTTTTCCATTTCCTTATAGATCATCCCGCCAAAATACACCTTCGGATATCCTTTAGAAGTTAAATAATCTACGATAACTGACTTACCGCTACCACTCATCCCCACGATTGCTAAGATTTTTACATTATCCATAGGTAATATTATATCATATGGTATAATAGTTGTATGCGTAATTTTTTTACGACTGAAGATCCGCTTGACCAAATCATTGCGGACACCATGCCAGATAAGAAAATTGAAAAGACCGAACATATCCTGACTGGCTGGACCAACATTGTAATTGAAGTAACCACCGATAAAGGTTCGTTTTTCTTCCGCTTTCCAAGAAATCCATTTTGGTCGCGTATGATTGTCAAAGACGCTGCTGTTTGTAATTTCGTAGAAGGGAAAACTAGCTACTATACTCCACAAATGGAGCTACATTACGACAAACACAAACGTCCGTTTTCTGTACACAAAAAAATCGAAGGCTATACCCTCGGAGACCGCATTTATCATCTGAGCCACACCGCCCTTACTGGCGTAGCTTACGATACTGCCAAATTTATCAAAGAACTTTCTGGTATTGACCTTCGTGGCGCTCCCGAAGAGGTCAAAATGCCACTTTCTGAATTTTTGTACGAACTAGACCACGAGCATTACAAAAAACATATCGATAAAGACCACGATTACATCAAAAAGACAGAAGAAAACAAACTCGTTCACGGTGATCTTAACCTCGGTAATATTTTGCTCGACGAAAACGACAAAGTTATCGGTGTAATTGATTTTTGTTTCGCCGGCACCGGCAATCCTCAGATGGACACTGCTCGCATGCTCTCTCGCCCAGTCCCCGAAGAATTCGAAAAGATTTTTCTAGCTCAATTCATCGATACATCCGAGGTAGGGCGCATGAAAACCGCCTGGAAACATATCGACGCTGGCTACGCCGAGCACATCCGCTCCAATTTCCCCGAAATCAATCTCAACCAGTTATAATAACCATAAGCAGAAGGTTGGGGGTTGAATTTTTATTCTTAGTGTGCCTATAATACTCTAATCTAAAAACGGAGTATTATGCCAAAAAATATTACAGATAAAATCTATACCATTCGCGGACAAAAAGTGATGCTAGACCACGACTTAGCGGAGCTTTATGGGTACACCACCAAAGCTTTTAATCAACAAGTTAAAAACAACATAGAAAAGTTCGAGGGGGAAGAATTCATGTTTCGGTTAACAAAAGAAGAATTAAAGAGGTTGGTGAGGTCAAAAAAATTGACCTCACGAAACATTTTTGCAGGCCAAGATGGTGGCGCCAGATATCTCCCCCATGCTTTCACCGAGCAAGGCATTTATATGCTCATGACCGTTTTAAAAGGCGAGCTCGCCACCAAACAAAGCCGCGCCCTTGTTATGACTTTCAAAGCCATGAAAGATTATATTATCAGTCACCAATCCGTGGTTTCAAAAGTTATAGACAATACCAAAGATATTGCAGAGATCAAAACCGAAATCAAACAAATCACCAGTGAAATGACCGGAGTAGTTAAAAAATCCGAAATCTCCCCCATTCTTTTAGATTTCGCTAAAGTTGCCGAGACCAAAGAGTTCTTGATTTTAAATGGTGAACCGGCAAAGGCTAAAGAAACCTACCAGGATATTTTTAAAAAAGCCAAAAAACGAATTTATATTATAGATAATTATATTAGCATCAAGACTCTTCGCCTTCTCCAAGCTGCCAAGTCAAATATAGAAGTGATATTTTTTAGCGACAACATTGGTAATTGTCTATATGCTAGCGATGTAAAAGACTTCAAAAAAGATCGCAAAGATTTAGAAATTAAGTTTATTAGAACCAACAACGCCGTGCACGACAGGTTTATCATTATCGATGGTGAAAAATTTTACCATTGTGGCAGCTCGTCAAAAGATGCAGGGAAGAGAATCGCCGTCATTCACGAAATCACCGACAAGCAAATTGTCAAAACCATCAAAGACATTGTCATTAAAATGGCAAACAACAGAGAACTGATTTTAAAGTAGCCCTATCTGTGGTATAATTATAGTTGTCCAAACTATAATTTAACGCAACAGAAAACAGCAGAATATATCTGTTGTCTATAGTGCTTAAAATCGGGCGCTGTAGGCAATAGGCACTATGTTCTGTTGTATAAGTAGTTTGGACGCTATCTACAGCGTCCGATTTTGGTTTTGTAGTATGCGTCCATTTTGCACCCTTCTGTTGCGAGAAAGCAACAGAACATGGGAAGCAATGCGAACCTGCATAAAGCCAACAAAGCTAAAAAAGATGAGTTTTATACTCAACGCGCAGACATAGACAATGAATTAAAACACTACAAGGATTTTTTTAGAGATAAAGTAGTTTTTTGTAATTGTGACGACCCATACGAAAGCGAATTTTTTAAATATTTTGCCTTAAATTTTAACCATTTTGGCCTAAAAAAATTAATTTGCACTAGTTATTCTGGCTCACCAATTGTAGGTCAAGAATTTAGTGATTTGCCGCTATTTAAAAGTCTCAGTCCTAAAAAAGCTTATAAAGTAGAAATTACCGAAGTTTATGATGAGAATGGCGATGGGGCAACAGATTTGTCAGACGTTGAACTTTTAATTAAAAACATGAAAAACAAAATGGAACTTTTGAAGGACGACGGAGATTTCCGAAGTCAAGAATGCGTAGAGCTGTTAAAGGAAGTAGATGTGGTGGTTACAAACCCCCCATTTTCACTATTTCGTGAATATATAGCTCAACTCGTAGAATATAATAAAAAATTTCTCATTATAGGCAATAATAACGCTATAACTTACAGGGATTTTTTTCCATTGCTCAAGAATAATAAAGTTTGGTTAGGATATAACGTAAATAAGACTATCGAATTTCGATTAAGCGATAGTTATGAAAGATGGGACAGAGAAGAGGATGGTAAAAAATATGGAAAAGTCCCCGCTATTTCTTGGTTTACAAACATCGACATAGAAAAACGGCACGAGAAAATAATACTATATAAAAAATATACCCCAAATGATTACCCAACTTACGAGAACTATGATGCTATTGAAGTTAGTAAGGTCGCCGAGATACCATATGACTATGATGGCACTATGGGTGTACCTATTACTTTTTTGGACAGATATAATCCAGAACAATTTGAAATAATAGGTATGGCGCATGGAGACGCTGGTGTTGCATTAGGCTTAAGACCGTATGATAGAAAATTTAAAAAACTTAATAAAGGGATGCGTGATGGCGATTTATTTTATCTAAAAGATGGCTTCCCAATTTTGCCATACCGTAGGATATTAATTAAGCGAAAGGATAATCATGAAGATTGAACTAAAAAATTTTAAAATCAAAGATATCTTCGAAGGTTACGAAGATAAAAACGAAGAAGGAGTTAGGGCCTTTGGCGGCAAACTAGATGTCCGCCCCAAATATCAGCGCGAGTTTGTCTATGACGACAAAAAACGCAGTGCCGTAATCGATACCATCAAAAAAGGTTTTCCACTCAATGTTATGTATTGGAATAAAAGAAACGATGACACCTATGAAATCTTAGACGGCCAACAGCGTACTATTTCTTTTTGCCAGTATCTAAACGGCGATTTTTCTTTTGAAGGCAAATATGCACATAATCTCACCAAAGACGAATTGGAAAAAATCGAAAACTATGAACTATTCATTTATATTTGCGAAGGCGAAGAAAGCGAACGCCTCAAATGGTTTGAGACTATTAATATCGCTGGCGAAAAACTCACCAATCAAGAGTTAAGAAATGCTACTTACGTCAGCCCCTGGCTTGCTGACGCCAAACACTATTTTTCTAAAAACAACTGCCCAGCTAAAGGTCTTGCCGACAAATATATGAACGGCTCACCAATCCGCCAAGACTATTTAGAAACCGTCCTAAGATGGATTTCGAATAATAAAATCGAAGAATACATGGCCGAGCATGCTAACGATAAAAAATACGACAATGCCTCCGAACTATGGCAGTATTTCCAAACGGTAATTGCTTGGGTGCAAACTATTTTCCCAGAATATCGCAAAGAAATGAAAGGTTTAGAATGGGGCGAATTTTACAACAAATATCACAATAATTCTTATAATGCCACAGATCTAGAAAATAGGATCAGAGAACTCATGCTAGACGAAGACGTTACCAGCAAAAAAGGAATCTACGAATATCTATTAAACGGTGACGAAAGAAATCTTAGTATCCGTACCTTTACCGACAACATGAAAAGGGAAGCATACGAGCGTCAAAACGGTATTTGCGCCAAGTGTGGCGAACATTTTGAAATTACCGAAATGGAAGCCGACCACATCACTCCATGGAGCCAGGGCGGCAAAACTATCGCCGAAAATTGTCAGATGCTTTGCCGCGATTGCAACCGCCGCAAATCCGATAACTAACCCTCTTTAGCCCCTTCGTGTTATAATTTTAAAAAGGAGTAATTATGCCATCAAAAGTTTATTTCACCAAAGACATTTCACCAGAAGGTTTAGCAAAAGTCTATAAGGCTCTAGATCTAGACGTTACAAACGGCGGCAAAAACAAAGTCGGCATCAAAGTTTCTACCGGCGAAGACGGCGCCAAGGGCTACCTCAAACCTGAACTTATCGGTCCATTTGTAAAATCTCTAAATGGCACCATTATCGAATGTAATACCGCCTACCCAGGCGCCAGAAATACCGCCAAGGATCATATCGAGGTAGCTAAGAAACACGGCTTTACTACTTATGCCGATGTTGATATTATGGATGCCGAAGGCGAATTTGAAATCCCTGTGCCAAAAAACAGCAAACACCTAAAGTACGACCTCATCGGTGAGAATTTCAAAAACTACGATGCCATCGTCAATCTAGCCCACGGCAAAGGTCATGCTATGGGTGGTTTTGGCGCCAATCTCAAAAACCAATCCATCGGCATCGCTTCAAGAAACGGCAAAGCCTATATTCACTCTGCCGGCAAGACCAAAAGCCCTAAACTCTGTTGGATTTCTAAACACAAACAAATCGATTTTATCGAATCTATGGCCGAGGCCGCCACTGCCGTTTCTGACTACTTAAAAGAAGAAAACAAGCCTATTATATATATTACAGTAGCCAACGCGCTTTCTCTAGATTGTGATTGCGACTCCAAACAGGGCGACCCAGTAATGAGCGACATCGGTATTTTTGCTTCACTAGATCCAGTCGCCAACGACCAAGCGTTTATCGATGCTATCTGGGCTTCAAAAGACAAAGGAGCAGAAGACCTAAAAGAACGTATCGACACTCGCGAAGGCCGTGCTATTTTACCTTATGCCGAAGCTCTTGGTCTTGGTTCTACCAAATATGATTTGATCGAAATCTAACCACCTCTGTGCTATACTATAGATATGAACCGACTAGTTTTGATCGATGGAAAATCTGTCTTTTATCGCGGCTACTATGCCATGGGAGCTTTGAGCCTTCCAGATGGCACGCCTACGGGCGGCGTCTACGGTTTTGCCGCCATTGCAATGGAGATTGTCAAAAAGCTAAATCCTACCAAGGTCGTAGTAGCTTGGGATTCTAAGACTTCCACATCCAAAAGAAAAGCCCTATATCAGGATTACAAAGCCGGTCGCGTCAAACCTGGCGAAGATTTTTATACTCAAATT
>JAFWMK010000009.1 GCA_017545585.1 Candidatus Saccharimonadota bacterium | reverse complement strand
CTATGACTCCTTTGTATAGTTAATTGTTGTTATTCAAAAACTATTATACTAGGCATAGATGTCTTTTTGTATATTAGACTTTTCTACAAATATATTTATCTGTTAATGCTTATTTTGTTGCACTTGGAATTGGAACTTAGCGTGTTCGTATTGACTTTTTTAAAGTTTTTCATTATAATGTGGATGTGATTGATTTTTGTCAATCAAGTTTTTTTAAAAAACAGAAGAAGGTTTTGGTTATTCTATTTTACTATTATTTACAAGGGAGGGAAAATGTATGAAAAATAATAGTTTTTTGGGTGTATCCATTGCAATACTGATGTCTATGATTTTGGTGATGAACTTTGTCCCTGTGGTTAATGCATTCGCAAATGAGGTAGTGTCTAATAATGAAACTACAGACGAGGATTTAGTAGGGGTAAATATAGTGTCTATGAACTCGTCAGGCATTTCGCTTACGGATGATGAGACAGCAACGTTATCTTATGCTAACGCCGGGCAAGTAGATTCTGCTTCTGGCTCCGAAGTACCGTTGTCAGACACTGACGAATTAAAAAGTTATACCATTAGCGCCAATGAAAATGTGTATATCATACGGGTGACAAAATCGGTTACTTATAATGGTAAGCGCCATGTGAGAAAAACAGCAAAAGCAACCAAAAAACAGTCGCCAGATCTCACCGTGGAGGTTTATAGAAATAACACTCTCGTAGAACCCAAAGATTACACGCTAAAATACTACAACAATTTAAATGTAGATAACTACGGCGTGTATCGAATAAAACGTAGAGGTAGAGTCATTATTCGAGATCCGATTGTACCATATCTCAATGTAATACTCAAAAATAAACCCCTATACAAAAATGATCGTAAGGTTGTAGCCACTAAGAAAGTTGGTTTTACAATTATTCCTATGGATATTTCTACGACGAATCTCACGGTAAAAAAGGTACGTTTGACCAATACTGATGGTACTATAAATCTTTCGCTTATTACTCCTATGGTTACAATAGGCGACAAAAAGTTTCAGATAGTACCTCGAGATACGAATAATCCTCAAAAAGGGTTTTATGACGCAAGCTATAGCAATGGAAAAATTATAATAGATGGGATAAATAATTTTACTGGCAGCGTCGTAATAGACCTAATGTCTGCAAAAACGATGGATTATATTTTTTAAAATCTTCTTCTGTAAAAACATCCCCAGATGATGTCTGGGGGTGATTTTTTGGTTTTACTGATTTGGCGTATAACGCAAACCCATTCTATCAATATCATATGGCATCCAAATAAGGCGTGAACCATTGTTTGTTTTATCTCTTAACACAACGCAGATACGCTCCATCTTTGCGAGATCTGCTTTTGTCTAGTACCATGTCTGTGCCATTGGATTTGTATGTTTTGCGATATTCAAAATCGGCGCCCTCGTTACTCCACCACCATCCGTCACCGACGCTTTTATTAGCTCCATCATAATAATAGTAATATCCGCCGATAACTGGTTGGAAAACGGAGATTTGACTAGCGAGACCACCTAATTCGTTGACGGTTGGAACCCTCCATCCTTTTGGGCAAATACTATATGATATAGTATTTGGATTAGAGCTTGCGGTAGCAGTCCCCGCACTGACCATACCGTAATTATACCAAGCTCCATATGTAGATGAGCATATCATCCTCGGCTCGTAGCTATTACCGATGGCAGTAGTGGAGGTGTCAAAGCTGCCATTAGTATCAGAGTTACTACTGCTCAAATATTTTACAGTTGCGGAAGGGCCATATGTATAGCTAGAACCGTTGCAGCCAATAGCCAGATTCCTAGTCATCCAAAGATTGCCATTTATTTTAGCAACTGTATAAATTTGATTGTCCCTAGAATCTGTTAGCGAACCCGTCGCTCCATCACAAAGGCTAGACAACGCTGTAGCGTAAGTCTGCATAGTCCCACTAATGCTAGACTGACAACTTACTTTCCCATTCGCCGTAAAGCTTAGGTTGCTTGTGACACTGGAGATAGCCTGGGATTGGCTAGTATAGGTAGCGCTTCCAGTCCAGTTGACCCAGTCATAGCCAGATGATAGAGTTGCAGCAATCGTAACTGCACCACCATAGTAGACAGTAGCGGATGCAGTACCAGAGCCACTAGCTACACCAGTACCAGTAACAGATACAGCTGAGATGCCAGTACCTTTAGTAAGTGACACAGTTCTAGTATTTCTATAGACATCTATTTGTTTAGTATTAGTGCTAGTTACGGTATAGGAAGGAAGTGAGGCAGCTTGGTATTCGGTAGTAGCAGCGATGGAACAAGAATGAGTAGAGCCATAGTTTACATTTTTGGTACAGGCTGAATAGGTAGAGTAATTACCCCAACCACCGGTAGCAGTCTGGTATCTCACTTGAACGGTTTGAAGGTAGCTAGTGATATTCCACGTAGCGTAGACATTGCCTATGCTATTTTGCAAAGTTTGGTTGATAAAGCTATAGTAAACTGGGGTTCCTGTAGTACTAGCTTGATAAACACTTCCACCACAAGTAGTAGAACCATCGGCATTAACAGTAGGTGCCTGGTCACACCAACCAGCAAAAGTATAGCCAGTTCTAGTAGGAATGTTACTGGCAATCTGGACTTTAGTAGCAGCAGTAGTACCAGAATTAGTAGCTGGCATATTAGACACACTAGTATCACCAGTATTGTCTAGATAGTTTAGGGTATATGCTACTGGGTTTCCTACAGCAGTGAGAACAAAAGTATTAGAATAAGTTCCAACTGGTTTGGTATGATCTACTCTAGCGCCTAGGCCAATGGTATAGGTATTGCTACTTGTTGAATTAGCTGATTTTGTAACATCTAGAGTAGAACCATCAGTAGTAGGAGCTGGATGAAAGACCACGTTGTCTACGGAATTATATTTGGAAGGTTTGTAGCCCCATTTACCATTATAGGCTTGAGTATTGAAGGTGCTACTGTCTATAATAGAAGTAATGGAGTCTAGTTTGGCAGTAGGCATATCAACATTAGTGAGTTGCTTGGTATCGTCAGTAGCTTTGATGCCTAATGTATAACCAGTATAGTTATTAGTAGTAACATTAAACTCTGCTAGATCACTACTAGAAGAGCTAGCAAAGGTACCTGACATATCTTTTGGAATTAGACTAAGATTTGCTGAGCCTTTGCCTATACTCATAGCAATTTTGGTCTCTGATTCCGATGGAGAAGCGGCTTCTACGATGTCTGTATGAGGGACAATTGGAAAAGAAGCCAGAAGAGCAAACACAAAAAGTAAAAAGGAGGCACTCATGCCAGCGTTACGAATGATTTTGTTAGTTTTTATATAGTTGTTTAGATTATTTGCATGAGCTCTTGAATCGCTCAGTTGCTTAAAAATTTGTTTTAACATGTAGAGACCTTTTTGTTTTTATTAATTTTTATTTATTGTTTTTGTGTATGATCTGTTATGGTTTTATATTAGCATAAGCAAGGTGGGGTTGTCAAGAGTTTTTCTACATACTGTTGTATTTTTTACAACATTTTGCGTGGGATAAATAAAACGTGTTATAATAATATTAATAAACAAGGAGTTTATATGTTTGACACCAAGGAAGAACGCAAAAAAATGGAAGAAACCATTGAGCGCTTCAAAAACGAGATGAAAAAGGTTCGGACCGGCCGGGCGCATCCAGATATGCTCTCGGGCATAAAAGTAGAGGTCTACGGACAATTTATGCCGTTAAATCAGGCCGCTAATATTACTGCTGCCGATGGCACGCTCCTTGTAGTAACTCCGTTTGATCCGGCTAATATTGCCGCGATTGAATCTGCCATTCGGGCTGATCAAGCGCTTGGTCTTAATCCTGCCGATGATGGCCGAGTAATTCGTGTGCCGATTCCGCCGCTAACTGAGGAAAGAAGAAAAGAAATTGTCAAAAACGCTCAGGAAAAGGTTGAGAATGCCAAAGTGGCACTTAGGAATATCCGAGAGGACGCCAGAAAAGCTGTCAAAATCGCCACAGAACTCTCTGAAGACGTCAAAAAACGTGCTGAAAAAGATATCGATGAGCTTACCAAAGAATTTTCCGATAAGATAGAGGCGGAGTTTAAGTCCAAATCTGATGAAATCATGAAAATATAGGAGATTTTATGACTCTCACGCATTTAGGAATTATCGCCGACGGCAACCGACGCTGGGCCAAGTCAAAAGGTCTTCCTACGATCGAGGGACACAAAAAAGGTCTCGACACAATTGAGCTTTTGACTGAAGCAGCGGACAAAGCTGACATCAAATATATCACTTTTTACGTCTTTAGTACGGAAAACTGGGGGAGAAGCGCCGACGAGGTCAGCTATATTATGAAGTTGGCCGAAACCCGGATCTTGAAATACGCCGAAAAATTAGCAGCCAAGAATGCAAAGATGTTGATTCTAGGCTCCCGAGAAAGAATCGGACCAGTATTAGCCTCGGCACTCGATAAAGCTGAAAAAATTACCGAGCATTGCACCGGGATCACCGTTTGTTTTTGTTTTAACTATGGTGGAGAAAAAGAGATTGCCGATGCAGCTAATGCAGCCGTGCGTGATGGCTTAGAAATCACACCCGAGAGTATCCGTGATCATCTTTATCACCCAGAAGTACCCGATATTGACATGGTAGTAAGGACGTCTGGCGAAGAAAGAATCTCTGGTTTTATGCTTTGGCGATCGTCTTATGCAGAATTTATGTTTATCCAAAAATATTTCCCAGAAATGAGCGAGGAAGATATCACCGAAATCGTGGAAGAATTTGAAAAACGAAATCGCCGATTTGGAAAATAGTAGTCTGGTCTTTTTTCGAAAAAGAAAAGACCAAGAAAAGAAACCAGTTTTAAAACCGAAATGAAAGTGAATTCCATTTCGGTTTTTGTTTATGGTATAATATAATATATGGACACAGTATTAGGAGTTATTGTTGGTTTAGTTGTTTTAATGGTATTAGTGGTGGCGCACGAGTTTGGTCATTTTATCGCTTCACGTCGCAATGGCGTAAGGGTATTAGAATTCGGTATCGGATTTCCACCGAGGGCAGTGGCTTGGATTAAAGATCCAAAGACTCACAAATGGCGCCGGCTCAAAAGATCTGAATGGGATAAGGCTGGTATGGCTAAAACCGTGGGGGTAGAAAAGACTTCTGGCACGGAAAAATCTGCAGCGCCTCTGTATATTAAAAGTCGAGGTGACGAAAAGAAAATTTTCCAAGACGGGCTAATCTTCAGTTTGAACTGGCTGCCGATTGGCGGTTTTTGCCAGATGGACGGAGAATCAGCGGAAGACGAAAGGGAAGGGACTTTTGGTAAAGCTAGCTATTGGAAAAAGACCAAAATTCTTTTTGCTGGTGTGGCGATGAACTGGCTAGTGGCATTTATTATTTTTACCGTATTGGCGTGGGTAGGGATGCCGCAATTTTTGGATAATCAGTTCACGTTGGATGCCGATACAAGAGTGGACCGAGTGCCAGTGAAGGTAAAATCCGTTCATGAAGGCTCGCCGGCGGAAGCGGCTGGATTTCTAGAAAATGATTATATTATAAAAGTTAACGGTGAGGAAGTAAGAAGTGGTACAGATATTACCACTATCAACAAAAACAATGCTGGCAAAGAGGTGAAATACACTGTGCAAAGGGACACACAACTTAAGTGTATAGATACTTGTGGTGATCCTATGGAACAAAAAAGCGACATCGAATTGACCGCCACACTCAACTCAGCCGATGCGGATTATCTACTCGGTGTCACAATGGAGTCTTCCGAATCTCTGTCCTATTCCACTTGGAGTGCGCCAATCGTAGGGGCAGGATTGACTTTGCAGCTCACTGGTGAGACCTTTAGGGGACTAGGTGAGCTGGTCTGGAATCTGGTCTCGGGGGCATTTAGGCAACTAAGCTTCGACGGAGCAGTAAGAGAAAGCGGCAGGGAAGCCATCGAAACTGTAGGTGATTCCGTAACTGGGCCAGTAGGCATAATCGGAGTCCTCTTTCCATCATTCACCTCAGCGGGTCCCGCAAATTTAGCATTTCTCGCTGCAGTAATTTCTGTATCGCTAGCCTGTATGAACGTGCTACCAATCCCAGCGCTTGACGGGGGGAGATGGCTCCTTATTACAATATTCAAATTACGCAAGAAACGTCTCACTAAAGAAATCGAGGAGAAAATCGTAGCCAGAGCTTTTATGGTTCTACTTGGACTCATCGTACTAGTGACAATTTTAGACATTACGAGGTTTTTTAGATGAAAAAACCGTGGTGGCAGGTGGCGTTATGGGTTTTAGCAACTGCAGCCTGGACTTTTGTGGTGGTAGTAGGAGTACAGTTTGCACTATGGGCGATACTAGTAAAGATCTTGCCGAATAACATATTAACTATGCCGGTCACCAATATGCTTTTTTCGGCAACGGGTTATGTTTTGGCAATCTTAATTTTGGTCTTACTCACGCCGAGAATAGTCCAGCTGATCAAAAAGCAGAATAAACCCGAAAAATTTTCTCGAGACAAACTTGGGCTCGGAGGGCTTTTGACCTGGACAGATATCGGACTTGCACCAATAGGCTATATAGCGAGCATTGCTTTGGCGGCCGGGCTCACAATGCTTTTTAGTTTAATGCCGTGGTTTAATGCGTCCGAGGCGCAGGAATTAGGATATAGCCATTATATGATGGGGATAGAAAGAGGAGTAGCTTTTATTGCGCTTGTAGTAATTGCACCGATAGCGGAGGAGATTGTTTTTCGAGGATGGTTATACGGAAAGCTACGCGTAAATATCCCAAAGTGGGTGGCGATTTTAATTACTTCTTTAGTTTTTGGGGCAATTCATATGCAATGGAACGTAGGCATTACGGTATTTGCGATGTCGGTAGTGAATTGTATACTTCGAGAAATAACTGGTACGATCTACGCTGGGACACTGGTGCATATGATCAATAATGGAGTGGCTTTTTATCTGGTCTACGTAGCAATGATGGCATGAAAAAGCCCGCAACTAAAGTTGCGGGCTTTGACAAAGGGGGATCTATTACCGCATTTTCCATTTCTGGATTGCGGTTTTGGTATAATTCAGCACGCTATTTTCGTCGCATTCCTGCTTGGCATATTCCAAGAGGGGGATGGGAACACGGGTGTTAGCGCGTGAATTCTGTCGAATAGCTTCGATGGCAGCACGCTTCTCAAACTGCACTGCCGCCCTAGAATCAAGACTCAGAATGTCCGAGATTGAAAGCTCTGCTTCTGTCGGGTTTTCAAGCCCTAATTCTTGGCCTTGGTACAGACAGATGGCGTTCGCCCCAGAGGTGAACATTAAATTGATCACTTCTTTGCCACTCATTTCAGAGCGGGAAGTAAACCTAGGCGAATCATGGCTTTCGAGCTCCAGCATGTACTTGGAATTCTGCACATGTTGCTCGATCTTTTTAGCCAACGTCGTCCTGGCCGATGCACCGATAGCGGCCTTCTTTAACATCGAATTACTAATAAATTCGACGTCAGTTTTCTCGGCATAGTACTTCACCACATCACCATAGCTAGGATCGTAACAATCCGCCATCAGAAACGGAGTTTTACCTCCGTAGAGATTGGACAACTCGTTGATCGCCTCTACTGCGCGAGTCCCAATCAGCAAGTCGTTATATTTGACCCGATCTTGAGATACATCTTTGTTTAACGATTGGATAGAGTCTATTCTAAAACCATCCAACCCATGCTCGTGCAGCCAGTAGAACATGATGTTTTTAAAGCTGTCTACTAGCGTGCGGTTGATCCGACCGCAATAAAACCAATTTAAATCAGCTTGCGCCGGATGCCCCAAATGCAAGTAGTATTTCTTTCTGGCGCAATCGAATTCCCACGCTGAGCCCTGATCGAATAGATTGTTCCAATCTGGTGGATTTCTCTCCCAGATGTATCTGTTCCAATCGGTCATAAACCAAATGTGCTCCACTGAGGTGGAGTCAATCACCAGATCCATCACTACCTTAAGGCCGAGTACGTGAGCGGATTTGATAAACTCATCGAAATCCTTCAACGTGCCTAGCCTCGGATCTACCGAATAGTAGTCAGCCACATCGTAACCGTGATTATGACGTGGCGAGGTCAAAACTGGACTTACCCAAACATAATCCACGCCGAGCGCTTTGATGCGTGGCAAAAACGCCGTCATTAACCGAATGCACCCCCATGCAATCGGCCATAACTGATAGACCAATACCCTTTTTGCCGTCATACAACACCTCCGTTTTTTTGACGATAATAAACGTTAAGCTACTAGGTATCTTATCTATTATAGCATATTTTGCCCAAAAAATCAAGATGTGATATGATATAGGCATGAGATTATCGAAGACTTTTATCAAAACTTTGCGGGAGGCACCGAAGGACGAAATCGCGAGAAATGGAGCGCTTTTGTCTCGCGCTGGATACATACATAAAGAGCTTGCAGGGATTTATGATTATTTACCACTTGGCGTACTGGTTCTTGAAAAAATCAAGCATATCATCAGGGAAGAATTAAACGCAATTGATTGCGAGGAAGTGCAAATGTCTGCCCTTCAAAATCCTGAGCCCTGGGAAGCGACAGGGCGTTTTTCTGACCAAGAAGTAGATATTTGGTTTAAGACCGAGCTAGCCTCGGGTGGACTTCTCGGCCTCGCGCCAACTCACGAAGAGCCGATGGTAAATATGATGAAAACTTATGTCTCATCATATAAAGATTTGCCGGTTTATGTCTACCAATTTCAGACCAAATTTAGAAATGAGCTAAGGGCTAAGTCTGGCATTATGCGCGGTCGCGAGTTTCTGATGAAAGACCTTTATAGCTTCCATACTTCTGAGAAGGATCTAGATGATTTTTATAGCAAAGTAGAAGGAGCCTATGCTAAAATTTTTGAAAGATTAGGACTCGGTGATTCAACTTATGAGACGTTTGCTTCGGGCGGGATTTTTTCTAAGTTTTCACACGAATATCAAACTATCTTGCCAGTAGGAGAAGACACGATTTAT
Source organism: Candidatus Saccharimonadota bacterium (assembly GCA_017545585.1). Taxonomy (GTDB): domain Bacteria; phylum Patescibacteriota; class Saccharimonadia; order Saccharimonadales; family Saccharimonadaceae; genus Nanosyncoccus. The sequence continues at coordinate 18,672 of JAFWMK010000009.1, read as the reverse complement.
TACAACAAAGATAAGTCTTTGGTCTTTAATAAAGAAGTGTTTAATGATGAGGTTTTGGCCGAATTTGGCGCCACAAAAAGCGATTTTGAAGAGGCTAAGGCAGCAGAGGTTGGTAATATTTTTAAGCTCAAGTTTAAATATTCTGAGCCTTTGGGACTTAAATACACCGACGAATCTAATCAAGCGCAAGTAGTCTATATGGGGTGCTATGGGATTGGCGTATCGCGCGTGATGGGAGTAATTGCGGAAAGGTTCGCCGACGATAAGGGCTTAGTTTGGCCGGAAGCCGTAGCGCCATTTAAATATTATCTAGTGGGAATTGGCGAAAAAGGCATGGATGCAGCGGCAAAATTATACACTGGACACGAAAACGAAATTTTGTTTGACGACAGAAACGCTCGGCCGGGCGAAAAATTCGCCGATGCTGATCTCATGGGTATGCCGTACCGAATCGTGATTTCGGACAAAACATTAGACCAGGATGCATTAGAATTAACCGACCGAAAGACCGGTGAGAGCAAATTGATCAAATTAGTTGATTTTAGACTTGACTGACTAGACTCTATCGTGTAGAATATTAATGTATTATAGTGGAGTAAATATGGCAAAAAAAGAAATACATTTGACTGCTGATGGCAAGAAAGAGTTGGAAAAAGAGCTAGAGGAATTAACTGCTAAAAGGCCAGAAATTGCAGAAAAAATTGCGACGGCAAGAGCTTTTGGCGATTTGTCTGAAAACGAAGAATACAGTTCGGCAAGAGCTGAGCAGAAAATGACCGAAAATCGAATTCTAGAGATTCAGGATATTTTGAAGAATGCTAAGATTATTCGTGCAAGTAAAAAAGACAAGGTAGCACTTGGTGCTAACGTAAAATTAGACCTTGGCGGACGCGAGCTAGAATATACAGTAGTAGGTGCGACCGAAGCCAATCCATCGGAAGGTAAGATCTCCAACGAGTCGCCAATTGGTAAGGTTATCATGGGGCATAAAGTAGGGGATAATCTCGATTTTAATGGTCGTACAGTCAAGATTCTAAGCATTGGGTAATCATTGTAACGGGGGTCAGCATTGACTTTTTATATTTTTTATGCTATAATTAGATTATAGGGGGTGTTTTTTGACAAAGGAGGTGGTGTAATGCATTTTACGTTCGAACCAAATGTAATCTCGTCGGACCTCTTAAAGGCAACCGACACGATTACCGCTACAACGATGGTCGAAGTCGTCGATAGAGCAATCAGGGTAGTACCTGATTTTCCTCAAAGCGGCGTCCAGTATCGAGATTTGACTACGATCTGGATGAACCATCAGGCGTTCGAGGCCTCAGTATCAGCAATGGAGCTTCTAGCGAAGAAGGCCCGGTTCAACAAGATAGTGGGCGTAGAAACGTACAGCTGGGTCTATGCCGCTATTCTGGCAGGGAGACTAAGCAAGCCTTTCATTCCGATTAGAAGGAGCGAAATGCTGCCTGCAGAAACAGTAGAAGTAAAATACGGTCAAAACGATCGACTTTACATCCATGAGGATGCCCTCGGTCAAGACGATCGAGTGCTGCTGGTAAAAGATTTTATTACTACCGGCGAGAGCACTAGGGCAGCTTGCACCTGCGTAGAGAGATTGGGCGCTAAGGTCGAAAAAATTATTGCCCTAATCGATCTTGCAGACAAAGGCGGAAAGAATAAGTTAACCAACCAAGGTTACAAAGTAGCCACAATGTTGACTTATTCCGACAAATAACCCACCCCCATACTAAGGGTCGTCAAATAGACGGCCCTTTTTTGACAATTTTGTGTTATAATTATATTATGCTACTTGAAGATTATAGAAACGAAAGATTAAAAAAACTTGAAACTTTGAGAGAACGAGGAATCGAACCCTACCCGTCGAAATCCTTTAGAAATACTTTTATTGCTGATATAGTGAATCATTTTGATGAAAAACGAGGACAAGAAGTCTGCGTTGCTGGACGAATAGTAGCAATTCGTTCGTTCGGTAAGTTGGTTTTTTTGAAGCTTCGCGACAAAACTGGCGAGGTGCAGATTTTTATGAAGGTATCTTCCGAGCCAACGCCGGAAGGCTTACTTGGGGCTCGCGATGTGAAGTTGCTCGATACTGGCGATTTTGTGGAAGCCAAAGGCTTGGTAGACAAATCGCAAACTGGCGAAATTTCCGTGTTCGCTGATTTTGTAAGACTGCTCACCAAGACTCTAAGGCCTTTGCCGGAAAAATTCACCAACAAAGAAGAACGCTACAGAAGGCGTTATGTGGATATGAATGTAAATCCAGAAGTACGCGAAAGGCTGGTACGCCGATCCCGATTTTGGCAAGCAACGCGCGACTTTATGAATTCTCACGGTTTTATCGAAATAAACATCCCAGTCCTAGAACACACCACTGGTGGCGCTGACGCAACCCCATTCGTCACCCATATGGACGCTCTAGATGAAGATTTTTATCTAAGAATTTCACATGAGCTACCTTTGAAGCGTTTGCTTGGCGGTGGTTTTGAAAAAGTTTACGATATTGGGCCGAGATTTAGGAATGAGGGAATCGATGATGAGCATTTGCCAGAGCATATTGCGTTCGAAGCTTATGCGGCGTACGAAAATTATGAAGATGGCATGAAGTTTTATGAAGAAATGATTAAATATGTTTGCAAAGAAACCTGGGGAACTTTGCAATTTCATGTAGGTGGGTTTGATATCGATCTCGATTGCGAATGGCCGAGAGTGAAGTATGCAGATTTGCTTAGTGAAAAATTTGGAGTAGACGTGTTTAACCCAGATAGAAAACAAATCATTCAGGTTTTGCTTGAAAACTGGGAGGCAAAAGATCTTTCAAAAGAAGATTTTATAAAAAAGCTAGAGAACACCACTACCCCGCATCTTATTGATGACGTGTGGAAATTGATTCGCAAGACTTCGCCTGGGCCGTATTGGGTGATAGAAGAGCCCCTCTCTTTGTCGCCACTGGCTAAAAAATCGCCAGAGAATCCTTTGGTAACCGAGAGATTTCATCCGGTAATCGCCGGGACCGAGATGGGCAATGGCTTTTCGGAGTTAAACGACCCTTTGGACCAATTGGCGAGATTCGAAGAACAGCAAGCGGCGCGTGATGCAGGAGACGCGGAAGCACAAATGCTTGATAAAGATTTTGTGGAAATGCTAGAATACGGCATGCCACCAGCTTGCGGTTGGGGAAATAGCGAGCGGAATTTTTGGCTCCTTGAGGGTGTGTCTGGGCGCGAAGCCGTACCATTCCCATTGATTAAACTTTCCTAAGAAGTTTTAAAAAATCATTGTATAATAATTTTATGGATAAATTTCGTTTAAAGTCTAAATACCAACCGATGGGAGACCAGCCGCAGGCAATCAGACAGCTAGTGGACGGCCTTTATAGAGGTGAGAAAAATCAGACTCTACTTGGGGTGACCGGTTCGGGTAAGACTTTTACGATGGCAAATATTATTAACGAAGTGCAGCGTCCGACCCTGGTCCTTGCGCATAACAAAACTTTGGCTGCGCAGCTCTATTCAGAGTTTAGAGATTTTTTCCCGGAAAATGAAGTGCACTATTTTGTATCGTATTTTGACTATTATCAGCCGGAAGCTTATATTGCATCTACAGATACTTATATCGAAAAAGATTCGGCAATCAATGACGAAATCGACCGGTTGCGACATGGAGCGACCGAGGCGTTACTTTCTCGCCGCGACGTAATTGTAGTGTCGTCGGTATCTTGTATTTATGGTATTGGCTCGCCAGAGAACTATCTAGCAATGTCCTTCACCATAAAGGCGTCAGACAATATCTCTCAAGAAGAACTCATTCGTAAATTGGTTTCCATCCAATATCATAGAAACGACTTGGCTTTTGAACGTGGAAATTTCCGAGTCATGGGCGACACGATTGATCTTTATCCAGCTAATGGTGAGCACGCTTATCGGTTTGAATTTGGTTTTGATCTGCTTGAAGACATTAAAATTGTAGACCCTCTGACTTTTGAGGTAAGACAAAGACCAGAGAAGATACATATTTTTCCAAACACTCACTATGCGACACCTCAAGAGGAATTAGAAAGGGCACTAAAATCCATTCGAGCAGAATATGAAGAAAGGCTGGCGTATTTCAACGAACACGAAAAATTTCTGGAGGCACAGAGACTATCTCAACGTACCAAATATGACCTCGAGATGCTAGAAAGCACCGGTTTTGTGAAAGGAATCGAAAACTATTCTCGACACCTAGAGGGCAGAAAGCCAGGCGAGCCACCACATACGCTGCTCGATTTTTTCCCAAAAGATTTTCTTTTGATAGTGGACGAATCGCATATGACTTTGCCACAGGTGAGAGGAATGTATAATGGTGATCATGCGCGAAAATTAAATTTGGTGGATTATGGTTTTCGTTTGCCATCAGCACTCGACAATCGGCCGCTCACTTTTGGCGAATTTGACGCCAAGATTAATCAGGCGATTTATGTGTCTGCGACTCCAGGCGAATACGAACTTGAAAATAGTCCCAAGCCAGCCGAACAAGTGATTAGGCCAACCGGACTTTTGGACCCCGAAATTGAGGTTAGAAAAACTGATGGGCAAATCGATGATCTCATGGAGGAAATTGATCGCCGGATAGCCAAAGGCCAGAGAACTTTGATTACTACTCTCACAAAACGAATGGCAGAAGACCTTACCGATCATCTCAAAGAGCGTGGAGTCAAGACTGCCTACATTCATTCCGACATCGACACCTTGGAGCGTGGTGATATTTTGAAAGATCTGCGTGAAGGAGTGGTAGATGTACTCGTGGGAATTAATTTACTCCGCGAAGGGCTAGATCTTCCAGAAGTATCTTTGGTTGCGATCCTTGATGCCGATAAGGAGGGCTTCCTTCGTTCTGAATCAGCTCTGGTTCAAACTATCGGTAGGGCAGCAAGGCATGTGGAAGGCAAAGTGATTATGTACGCTGATTACATTACCGAGAGTATGGAAAAAGCCATCGCGGAAACCAATCGCCGACGCGAAATTCAGCAGAAGTACAATAAAGAACATCATATTGTGCCGACCTCTATCAAAAAAGAGATTTCTCTTGGACTTCGCGCAATTATCCCAGAAGAGAAAAAAGAAGATAAGCTAGATATCAAACGGATACCAAAAGACGAGCTTCCTGGACTCGTTAAATCTCTGCAATCCGAGATGCAACTCGCCGCAGCTAATTTGGAATTTGAAAAAGCCGCCGCACTTAGAGATGAGATCGAGAAAATCAAATCTGAAATAGGGTAAACTTGACTTTTTTGATAAAGTATGATATAATGATAATATCAAGTGCCTATTTCGGCACTTTTTTAATTTTTCCTATTTACAATTAAAAACTTATGCTTTATAATTGAGTATATGAGTGGAGTGGGCATAGATAAACTAGAATATATCAAAAAGCGTATTCGTGCTTGTGACTACATGTGTGTTGCGCAATTATTTTTGGCTGATGACTTTTTGTTAGATCGGCCGCTTGGATTTGATGATGTCAAACCAAGATTACTCGGACACTGGGGGACTTGTCACGGAATTAGTGTAGCCTATGCCAATCTCAAAACTTACTTTGAAGGAAATGATAATTTTACTTTCGTGCTTGGTCCAGGGCATGGTTTTCCAGCACTCCAAGCTAATTTATTCTTTGACGGTGAACTCGAAAAGGTTGATCCTAATGCCTCAAGAGATATCAGAGGACTTGCCTATATCTGCCATAATTTTTCTTGGCCAGACGGCTTTCCATCGCATGCTAGCCCATACACTCCCGGAGTAATTACAGAAGGTGGCGAACTTGGTTACGCTCTTGCTAACGCTTATGGTGTAGCACTGGGTCATCCAGAAAAAACCTTAGCAGTGTTGATTGGTGATGGCGAGCTCGAAACTGCTACTGCGCTTGATTCTTTGAATCTGAAATCTATTATGAAAAGCACCAAGAACGGTAAGGTTTTGCCAATTTTGCATCTTAATGGGTACAAAATTTCTGCTCCTTCGATATACGCAAGAAGAAGTGAAAGGGAACTAAACGAGCTTATCCGCGGTTTTGGTTTTACGCCAATTATGATTGACGGTGATGATCCAGAGGCTTTCCAAACGGCGTTAGCCCAAAAGAAAGATTCACCTTTCTACATTTTGAAGACCGAAAAAGGCGCTGGTGGACCAAACAAACATCACGAGTCGCACCAAATTCCGCTCAAGAACCCAATGACTGATTCTAACGAACTAAGAGCACTTGAAGATTGGCTCATGAGTTACAACTTTAAAGAACTGTTTGATGCGGAGAAAGGATTCACATTATGATAGACCATGTAGAAAACCCTGGGGTAGAAAATTACTCACCAGCCAAAAAGGTAGGCGAACTTTTGGCTGATCAATTTAAGAAAAACCCATTTTTCTATTTCTTTTCACCAGACGAAACTACTTCCAACCGTTTCGAAGCAGTTTTTGACGTAGAAAAAAGAGCCTGGGGCGATCTTTCAAAAGAGGCTTGGGACCTTCCAGCTGGCCCAGATGGCAGGATTGTAGAAATGCTTTCTGAAAATGTGCTTTTTTCAACCATGACTGGACATCTCATGAATGGCGAACAGGCAATGATGGGAAGCTACGAAGCATTTTATCCAATTATCACTTCGCAAATCCTACAACATCTTAAATTTATCAAACAAGCTCAGATGGTGGATTGGCGAGAACCAATGCCGTCCGTAAACTTACTTTCTACTTCCACTTGTTGGAGACAGGATCATAATGGTTTTACACATCAATCACCAGCGCTAATGTCTACACTTCTCACTTTGCCGACCAATCTCTGCAACTGTCTTTTTCCGGTGGATGACGTAGCTACTGAAGTCGGTTTTGATTTTATGTTAGCTTCGAGGGATTCTGTAAACTTAATGACCTTCAACAAGAATGATATACCACGTTATATTGACACCAATCATGCTAAATTCCAGTACGAGAATGGCGGGGCGTCGATCTTTAAATTTGCTTCAGACGACAATCCAGATTTCGTCTTGACAGCGGCTGGTGATATTCAGACTACTGAAACAATTGAAGCAATGAAAATCCTGCGTCGCGACCTTCCGGGGATTAGGCTACGTTTTGTTGGTATTACTGCACTTTCTTATCGTGCAATCGGTACTACCAAAAATAAGCTCACCAAATCTCAATTCGAAGAACTATTTACTGCAGATAGGCCAATTATTGCAAGCTTCCATGGCTATCCAGAGACGCTGGCAGCAATCTTCGAAAATTACACTGCACGTGGCAGAGTCAAGGTACATGGCTTTAATGAAGAGGGAACCACTACCACTCCGTTTGAAATGCTAAGAAAGAACGCGGCTTCGCGTTATGATATCGCAGCGGATGTGGCCAAGGTACTGGGACGCACTAAACTCGTGGCGAAGTACTACGACATGCTAAACGAAAATCACAGCACAGCTGTAAAGTTTGGCGAAGATCTAATCAAGTAAAAGCTGGCCTGGTGAATTTTAGAAGACACCAGGCTTATTTTTTGTTTTTCTTGGCAATTTTAGCAAAGAACATACGACCAGACGAAGTCTCAAAGAATTTAGACAATTCGATATTAACTTCTTTGCCAATTTTCGAAGCGGCATTCTCCACCACCACCATAGTACCGTTAGGGAGATGTCCAACACCCTGACCGCGGCCCGTGCCTCTTTCTAAGATCTTAATTCTGAATTGTTCTCCAGGCATAAATTCAGTGCGAACAGCGAGTGCTAAATCATTAATATTAAGTGTTTCAATTTTTTCGGCTTCTGCTACCTTGATGAGATTATAGTCTATGGTCATGATAGCACCTTTTTCTTCTTTAGCTATCTTTAAAAGTTTTTCGTCAACTTTTCTAGGGCCATCAGTATCGTCTATGATCTCGGTGTTGATATTAACTACTCGTTCAAGCTCAGCGGCCACATCCAAACCGGCGCGCGCAATCGTCCTTTTGTCAGATTCTTTACTATCGGCAAGTAACTGAAGCTCTAAGAGTACGCTTTTTAGAATAATCAAATCGCCATCTAGAAATCCAGTTTTTGCTATTTCCAAAATCCTGCCATCTATTAAAGCTGAGGTATCGACATAAACCTTACGACGACGAGAAACGGTAGGCTTGAATTTTCGGACAACTAGGATGGATGTTTCTGTCAAAATAGCTAACGTCGTGATTAGTATAACTATATCCATACTTTATCCTAGTTGCCGGTCTTTTTCTTAGGGGTAAGAGTAAGCTCAGCAGTGGTCTGGTAACCAGCGGTATCAGATACGACTAGTTTGATAGATTTCTCCGATCCGTCTAGAGTGTAACCCGTCACAATACCTTTACTATCAATATTAATATTCGGCTGCTCTAGGCCATCGACATAGAGGGTATAACCAGCTATATCCGAAGTCCCTTTGACGATTGTAGCGACGATATTAGTGTTTGACGTAGCCAACTTAACCGTTGGTGCTTTGTAGTTACAAGTATCTTTAGTGTCTCGATCATATGGTTCTGGGACATTATAGACAGCTTCGCCACTCATCGGATCGATTGTCTTAGTAACTTCGATTTGGATTTTCTGATCTTCAGGAGTACATTCAGAAGCCAAGAGATGATTGTACTTATTAAAAGTGAGAGATTCTTTGGATACGCCAGAATTTTTGTTAGCATTGTACCAGCTTGGCCAAATGTCGGTTTTACCATTGACAGTGAGGCGCTGCATGCCGGCTGGCTGAACTGGCTGATCGCCAGCGCTCCAACGACCATCCGGTCCGTAAACTTCGTGGTGGACACGCTCCATGTAAGTACCTACTGTCGTGCGAGGAACCATATTGGAGTTAGACGACAGTCCTGAACCATCATGGTTACCATTCCATACCATTGTAGCGAGGGCGGTAGAATAGCTCATGATGAGCGAGTCTTTGGTTACTGCAGAGTTGGTTGTAGTGGTAGTACCGGTCTTAGTAGCGGTCCAGACGCCAGGCACCACATAGCCATAGCTCTGTGAGCCTCCAGGGGCATAGATGCTGAAACGGGCGCTGCCATCACTCAAAATATTGGAAATCATGTATGCTACTTGGTCGTCTACTACACGGACTGCCTGGGTATCTGTCCAAGTTTCTACGATGTCACCAGAAGAGTTTTTGACTTCTAGTACATAGCTTAAATCTTTGTACGAGCCACCACGAGCAAGAGAAGCGTAAGCGTTGGCGTGCTCAACCATTCTAACGCCACAACCGGAACCGATAGCGATAGAAAGACCATAGCCTTCACGATCTTTACAATAGCTGTGATCGCCTAATGCGTGAGCGATTTCAAGAGAATTGTCGATACCATTGATATATAAAGCTTTCACTGCCGCAATGTTTAGTGAGTGGCCAAGCGAAAACCTAATAGTAACATCGCCATAAAATGAACCTGTAGCATTAGTGAGCGAGCAACTTCCGGAATAACCGGCACAATAGATCTTATTAATATTCTCATCCTTTAGGATAGAACCTGGTCCGTAGTTGATACCTTCGCGTTGCATGAAGAGCGGTGAATAATCTAGGATTGGCTTGATGGTAGAACCTGGCTCAATTATAGAGTCTGTGGTGGCATTAAGCTCACCGTAAGTAGGGTTATTAAAATCAATAGAGCCAACCATAGCAATAACCTGTGAAGTTTCCACGTCTATAGAGACTAGGGCGATATCATCACTGTGGTTTACGTACGTATAATTAGCTCCGGTAGCTACAGCTTCTTCAGCAATCTTTTGGGCGCGATAATCTAGAGTCGTCTTAATGGTCCAACCACCGGCGCGCATAGTAGAAATGCCGTACTTATCTTCCAACTGTTTCCTGACTTCCAATACAAAATGTGGGGCAAGTATGTCGGAATATTGGCTAGATTCTGGCTGAATACGATCCAGTACGTTGATTTCCTTAGCTGCTTCGGCTTGATCTTTGGTGATCATACCCATTTCTGCCATCACATCAAGCGTGTATCTTTGGCGCTGGATTAGGCCTTCATGGCCATATTCATTATATGGATCGTAAACGGCTGGATTATTCGGAATGGCTGCAAGTAAGGCACATTCAGCAAGATCCAAATCTTTAGCGGATTTACCAAAGTAAGTCCTCGCAGCTGACTCTACGCCATTGCGACGGCCACCATAAGGGGATTGATTGAGATACATGGTAAGAATCTCGTCTTTGGAATACATCCTTTCTAGCTCAATTGCCAGAATCAGCTCCTTGATCTTACGGCCTAGACCACCACGGTTTTCACTTTGGGCCTCGTCAGCAAAATAAACCTGCTTAATCAACTGCTGAGTAAGAGTGGAGCCACCCTGAACACCATGACCACCTAATGTCGAAAAAGCAGCACGGATCAATGCGCCAAAATCCACACCTATGTGATTATAGAAGTTGCGGTCCTCAATGGCGATAGTAGCATCACGCATGTATTTTGGAATATCTTCATCATTCACTACTAGTCGATAGTTGTCATTGCCAGTATCCTTCCAAAGCACAGTACCATTTCTATCTAGATAAGTATTCACGGTATCGGAAATATTAATTTCGTCAAGCTTTAGTCCTTCGATATCCTTTTTGTAATAGAGAAACAGCCCGCCTGTAATAATAATCAGAACCAAAACAATAGCAGCCAGTGTTTTTAGTATGGTTTTTTGGCCACGCCAAGAAAACCACCATTTAAATACACGCTTCGGATGGAGCCTAGCAAAGAATCTTTTGACCGGCTCTTTTGGAAGCGTCGCCAAATCTTCTGCGCGTCGACGAGCGGCGGCGTCTTTTCTGGCCTGACGTTTGGTGCTTAAATTTGAATACAATTTCATTTTGCGTCGAGAACGAGTCTTTTTGACTTGTTTTGGCGCTGCTTTATCACTGTTTTTCGCAGTTTTCCCCACTACTTTCTTTTTAGCCATACAATTATTATACCACGTGTTATAATTAAATATATGAAAAAGTTTCATTTTAAGTCCGTAACGCAGCTCGCTAATCTAAAATTGTCGGTAAAATCAGCCGCAATTGTGCTAGCGTCATCGAGCTTAATTTCGGCGCTTTTGGGGCTTTTTCGAGATCGACTTTTAAATTCATACTATCTTGGAACCTACCCAACTGGGATTGACGCTTATACAGCGGCTTTTACGATTCCAGATTTTATGTTTTTTATTTTAACTTCTGGTGCTCTTGCGGTATCTTTTATTCCGGTGTTCAATCAGAGGCTAGCATCAGGAAATAAAAAATCTGCTTGGGAATTATCATCGTCGCTTCTTAATTTACTCGCGATTTTGACCTTAATTACTTCGGTACTTATCATGATTTTTGCCGATCCGTTAATTAGATATGTGGTTTCACCAGGACTCGATGAATCTGGCACGATTTTGGCTATTAATATGACTAGAGTAATTGCAGTGAATCCGTTCTTGTTTTCTATCGCTACAGTGTTAACTTCCATGCAGCAAGCCGTAAGAAGATTTGTATTTTATGCATTTGCACCAACTATATATAATATAGGCATTATTATTGGTATTACCTGTTTTACTGGCGGAATTAATTTATTTGGCGTACAGATATTTGAAGGCGGGATTATGGGTGTAGCGCTTGGGGTGGTACTCGGTGCGATTTTGCAATTGATCGTAGCATTAATCGGGATGTTTGGACTTGGTTTTGATTACGATTTTAAAATTAATTGGAAAAATCAAGGTTTTAGAAAAATTTTGAGACTCTTACCCCCGCGATCACTAGATCAAGGGATGGACTATGTTAATTCAATTGTTTCCACAAATCTGTCATCTCGAATGGGGCCAGGCGCAGTACGGTCTTTCGATCAAGCAACAACTCTTCATACAGTGCCAGTGAGCCTGATTGGCGTAGCGATTTCTACAGCATTTTTCCCAAAATTAACCGAAGAACTAGGAACGGGGAATAAGCGCGATTTTTATAATACTTTTAGGCGGGCGCTTCGAATGATTATTTGGATTGCTCTACCAGTATCTGTTATCGCGTTCTTTGGCCGAGGGTATGTAGTATCATTTATTTCCAATATCGGCAATAACGATAGCAATGGCACTATGGCATCGATTCTCGGAACTTTATGTATCGCGATTTTTGCAAGAAGTATTTTTCATATCGCGTCGCGCGGGTTTTACGCCTATCAAGACACTAGAACGCCATTCATTGTATCAATTGTGGCGATTGGCTTGACCGTAATCTTGTCGGCAGTGGCATATTTTACTGGTTGGGGAGTAGACGGACTTGGTATAGCACAATCGGTGGGGGCTCTGATCGAAATCGTGATTTTGCTATTTATTTTACAGAGACGAAGCAAAGGTTCTATATTAGATAAAGATTTCTTTAGAGCTTTCTCTAGAATGCTTTTTGCAACCTTAATCTGTGGATGCGTGGCATTTTCAATGACAAAATTCGTACCATTGATGGCAACAGATAGTTCACTCGTGATTACCATCCCAAAGTTTTTGTTAATTGCAGTAGTGTCTTTTGCGGCATATATAGTAGCAAGTTTTTTCCTAAATTTATCGGAAGCCGCACCAATCATCAATTATATCAAGAAAAAACTATTCAAGAATGTTAAATAAACTTCTGATTTTTCTTTTTGTTTTATGATATAATTGGTTCTATGGAAGTAGAGCGCGAGACTATTATGCATTTAGCTGACCTGTCTAATTTTTCGGTCTCCAATACAGAGTGCGAATCTTTAAAACAAGATCTGGGGGAGATTTTGAATTATATTTCACAACTTGATGAGATTGACGTTTCTGACGTAGAACCAACCTATCAAGTGTTTGAGATGGAAAATGTTTGGCGAGATGATGAGATTTTACCACAGGAGGCGACGCGCGAAGAATTACTAGCGCTAACAAAAGAACAAAAAGATAATCAGATAAAGGTGCCAAAAGTATTATGAGGATTGCTAATAAAACCATAACCGCCACAAGACTAGTAAAAGATGCTCTAGATAAAGCACATGAATTTAAAGATTATAATATCTTTACTTTTCTAAACGAAGAGGGCGCGCTCAAAAAAGCCGCCGAGATTGATGCCAAGATTGCCGCTGGGGAAAAAGTCGGAAAGCTAGCCGGAGTGCCTTTTGCGATAAAAGATAATTTTTTGGCGCCGTTTGGTGAAACTACGGCGTCAGCACACATCTTAGAAGGTTTTAATTCACCGATTACAGCTACGGCAGTAGCCAAACTCCTCGCCGAAGACGCGATTTTGATTGGACGAACTAATCTGGACGCTTTTGCGCATGGTTCGTCTACTGAAAATTCCTATTTTGGACCAACCTTGAATAGTCATGACCGCGAGCGTGTAGCGGGTGGGTCTTCTGGTGGTTCAGCGGTGGCAGTAGCCCTTGATATCGTGGAGTTTGCCACGGGCACCGATACGGGCGGTTCGATTAGACAGCCTGCGTCATTTAATGACGTGTATGGCCTTAAGCCAACTTATGGCTGTATTTCTAGGTATGGCGTAGTAGCAATGGCTTCTTCTACGGATTGTATTGGATTTTTCACTAAAAGTTTGGAAGATATGGATCTTTTGATGTCTATTGCGTCTGGTAAAGATTCTAAAGATTTGACAACTCTTGATGATTATTATAATAATAGCGAAGTCGCCAAAGCAGAAAAAGTGGGTATAATCAAAGATTTCGACAATGATTCAGTGGCACCAGAAATCAGAGCAGCTTTAAAATCCAAGTGCGAACTTCTAAAATCCAAAGGATACGAAATAATCGAGCTTGAGATGCCGGCCTTAAAATATGCGCTTGCAGCATATTACATAATCGTACCTGCAGAAATCACATCTAATCTTTCTCGGTATGATGGGGTGAGGTACGGTTTTCGGTCAGACAAATCCACTGGCCTCAACGAATTATACGCCAACACTCGCGATGAGGGTTTTATGCCAGAAAATAAGCGACGTATTATGATTGGGAACTTTGTCTTGTCTAGCGGCTTTTATGATGCTTATTTCTTAAAGGCAGCCAAAGTGCGGACTTTGATTATCAAGGAATATGAGGAAGCATTTTCAAAATGTGACTTTCTTTTGACACCGGTAGCGCCAAACCCAGCTTTTAAGCTCGGCGAGAAAGCAAATGACCCAGTAGCGATGTATCTTGAAGACATGATGAGCGTATCTTTGAATCTTGCTGGGGTACCTGGACTTGCGATTCCGGCTGGCAAAACTGCTAGCGGACTCCCGATTGGATTGCAGCTCGTAGGACCAAGACGAAGTGACAAGGATTTGATCGAATTTGCCAAAGTTCTTAAGGAGGATAAGTAATGGAAGGCGGGGTGACACCATTCATTTTGGCAATTTTAATCGTGGCAGCCTTAGTCTTAGTTGCTATGATGATAACAAAAAAGCGCCAACACCGATTCGACGTAGAGAAATACCAAACTAGATTTTTGGCTATCGAGAACCATTTAGTCAAAAGCAACACTGCAACTTTTATGAAAACAGTGATCGATGGTGACAAATTGCTCGATAAGGCCATGATGGAAATGGGGATTCCTGGCAAAAATATGGGAGAAAGATTGAAACATTCTAGAGACAAATTCACCGACATCAATGCGGTATGGCGAGCACACAAGCTTCGCAATGCCCTCGCTCATGAAGATGACCTTGAGATCACTTATCGGCAGGCAGCGACTGCGCTTTCTATTTATAAACAAGCCTTAAAAGATTTAGGAGCTATCTAATGAAATATTATCCAACAATCGGAATCGAATGTCACGTACAACTTTGTACAAAAACTAAGCTATTTTCTGAGGTAGATAATGATGCGAGAGGAAAAGAACCAAATTCTTGTGTGTCGCCAGTAGATTATGCACTTCCTGGGATGTTACCACGGTTAAACAAAGAAGCGGTGAGGTTTTGTATTTTGGCTGGCAAGGCAATGAATTGTGAAATTAATGAATTTTCACGGTTTGACCGAAAACATTATTTTTATCCAGATTCTCCAAAAGGTTATCAGATCACACAATTTTATCAACCAATCATCGGACCGGGCTACGTAGAGTTACCATCTGGCATAAAAGTACGAATCAATCATGCCCATCTCGAGGGTGATGCTGGGAAGCTAACTCACTTTGACACCTATTCTCTTGTCGATTTAAACCGAGTAGATACGCCTCTGATCGAGATTGTTTCAGAACCAGACATCCACTCTAGCAAAGATGCGCACGATTACTGCAAAGAACTCTGGAGATTGATGTGTTACGCTGGAGTGACCTACGGGGATCTTTATAACGGCAATATGCGCTTTGACGTAAATGTATCGATTGCGCCGGAAGGCTCTGCTGAACTTGGAACTAGAGCGGAAGTTAAAAATCTCAATTCATTCCGTTCGGTAGAAAGGGCTGTGGAATATGAAATTTCTCGTCAATCTAAGATTCTAGATAAAGGTGGCCGGGTGATTCAAGAGACTTTGGGATGGAATGATGCTACGGGTGTTACTACCGGACAACGTTCTAAGGAGGAGGCCAAAGATTATCGCTACATGCCAGAGCCGGATCTTCCGCCAATTCATTTGTCTTTTGAATTTATCAAAACTGAAGCCGCTAAACTGCCTTTGATGCCAAAAGATTACCGAGAAAAGTTTGGTGGTACTATCAAAGAGGATATTTTGGAAATTTTACTAGACTATCCACCACTGATGCTAAAGCTTGAACAACTAGAGCAAAGCCTTTTGGGACACGCGTCGGCTCGGCCCGTTTGCCTTCGGCAATTCGCGTCCCAAGGGGCGAGCGTCACGGGCGAGCCGCGCTCTTCCTCGATCGTAACCTCCGGACGGTCTCAAAAAGCTTTACTTCTAGTTGCTAATCTATTCGCTTCAGTACTACTGGCGGAAGAGAAGTCGGCAGAATATCTCAATGATTTACCAACGGCAGCTCAACTCAACGATCTAGCGGAAATGAACGAGAAAAAGGAACTCTCTTCTACTGCTACAAAAGAAGTATTTTTAAAGATGTTTGACCCGCAGATGAAGGGCAAAGATGCCAAAACTATTGCCAAAGAACTCGGCGTAATTCAAGAAAACGACCTTGGAGCGCTTGAAGCTATCGTGGATACAGTGCTAGCCAAGCCGGAAACTCAAAAAGCTCAAGAAGATTTTAGGAACGGGGAAGAAAAGGTGATTGGATTTTTAGTAGGCCAGGTAATGAAAGAGTCCCATGGTAAAGCCAATCCATCGGCAGTACAAGAAATTTTAAGAAAAAAGCTGTCAAATTAGAGAGGTGGCAAATAGCCCGCGAGGGCTATTTTTGAGTGCTTGCGCTGCTGGCGCGGGCAGAAGGTTCTCTGGGGGAAGGCTGAGAGGGGAGCACTAGCTAGAGCGCACACACCGTGCACTTTCGCTCTCTTGGGGGCGACGCTCCGCGCCCGCCAGGAAAACGCGGATTCGGGAGCGCGAGGGATCGATGGGCGACGACGCTACTGCAGTACGCAACGTATTGAGTAACCATTATTCTTACCAACGCTACTGTCATCGGTATTACTACTATCGAAGTAGAGGCGGTTGGCGGCAGTATTACCGGCAGTAGACGACCAATAGTAGCCGTAGAGACCCCCATCGTAGAACGACGACTTGTAGTAGGAGCCGGCATAGACACCGAGGAACGGACTGGCGGTTAGAGCAACACCAGTAGTATAGTTACTTCTAAGTGTATTAAATTCTGCTCGAGTTGGTAATCTCCAGCCTTTTGGACAGATGTCTGAAGTAGCATCGCCGCTTGATGGGTTAGTACCGGCAGTAGCAGCTACGTAGGAATAGTAGGAATAACATGGAGAACTATTTCCGCACGTAGTTCTACCACTATTGTAAACGTAGGCAGTGGAGTTGTTTGAAAAGCCAGAAGTAGAGGAAGTTGGGAGAGTACAATTACTGCCGAGATTACATCCAGCAGAGACATTGGAGTCTGCTGGAGTCAAAGCAGTACCACCGGCAAGATTTAAGTTCTTGGTCATCCACCACTGGTCATTGATTTTGGCTACAGTATAAGTCTGGTTGTCACGGGAATCTGTGAGGGTGCCGGAAGAAGTCGCGGTGCTACATAGATTAGACGGGTTGAAGGCCTGCATAGTCCCACTAATACTAGACTGACAACTCACTTTCCCATTCGCCGTAAAGCTTAGGTTACTTGTGACACTGGAGATAGCCTGGGATTGGCTAGTATAGGTAGCGCTTCCAGTCCAGTTGACCCAGTCATAACCTGACGTGAGACTAGCAGAAATTGTTACTGCGCCACCGTAGTAGACAGTAGCGGATGCAGTACCAGAGCCAGATTTTACACCAGTACCAGTAACAGATACAGCTGAGATGCCAGTACCTTTAGTAAGTGATACGGTTCTAGTATTTCTATAGACATCTATTTGTTTAGTATTAGCCCCGGTTACAGTATAACTTGCTAGACTAGCAGCTTGGTATTCGGTGGTAGCAGCGATAGAACAAGAATGAGTAGAGCCATAGTTTACATTTTTGGTACAGGCTGAATAGGTAGAGTAATTGCCCCAACCACCGGTAGCAGTCTGGTATCTCACTTGAACGGTTTGGAGGTAGCTAGTGATATTCCACGTAGCGTAGACATTACCTATGCTATTTTGCAAAGTTTGATTGATGAAGCTATAATAAACTGGATCTTCTGTAGTACTAGCTTTATAGGTACTTCCACCACAAGTAGTAGAGCCATCGGCGTTAACAGTAGGTGCCTGGTCACACCAACCAGCAAAAGTATAGCCAGTTCTAGTAGGGATGTTACTGGCAATCTGGACTTTAGTAGCGACAGTAGTACCAGAATTAGTAGCTGGCATATTAGACACACTAGTATCACCAGTATTATCTAGATAGTTTAAGGTATATGCTACTGGATTGCCTACAGCAGTAAGGACGAAAGTATTAGAATAAGTTCCAACTGGTTTGGTATAGTCTACTCTGGCTCCTAGGCCAATAGTGTAGGTATCTTTTGCTTGGTTGTCTGGACAAAGTGTAGTAGGATCCCCATTGGCACAAAGGGTTTTGTTTAGTTCTGAACCGCTAGTAGTAGGAGCTGGCCTAAAGGAAGTATTATCTGCTGAATTATACTTACTTGGTTTGTAGCCCCATTTACCATTGTAGGCTTGAGTATTGAAGGTACTACTGTCTATAATAGAAGTAATGGAGTCTAGTTTGGCAGTAGGCATATCAACATTAGTGAGTTGTTTGGTATCGTCAGTGGCTTTGATGCCTAGTGTGTAGCCTGTATAGTTATTAGTAGTGACATTGAACTCTGCTAGTTCACTACTAGAAGAGCTAGCAAAGGTACCTGACATATCTTTTGGAATTAGACTAAGATTTGCTGAACCTTTACCTATGCTCATTTCAATTTTGGTCTCTGATTCCGATGGAGAAGCGGCTTCTACAATGTCTGTATGAGGGACAATTGGGAAAGAAGCCAGAAGAGCAAACACAAAAAGTAAAAAGGAGGCACCCATGCCAGCGCTACGGATAATTTTGTTAGTTTTTATATAGTTATTTAGATTATTTGCATGAGCTCTTGAATCGCTCAGTTGCTTAAAAATTTGTTTTAACATGTAGAGACCTTTTTGTTTTTATTAATTTTTATTTATTGTTTTTGTGTATGATCTGTTATGG
>JAFWMK010000008.1 GCA_017545585.1 Candidatus Saccharimonadota bacterium | reverse complement strand
TCGTTACCCAGAAGTGCGTGTGATAGGGAGTAGCGGTGAGCAGCTTGGCATTATGTCGAGTAAAGAGGCCCAGATGCTCGCGAAGGAACAGGGAGTAGATTTAGTGGAGATTGCCGCTAATGCTAATCCGCCGGTCGTTAAAATTATTGACTGGGGTAAATTCCAGTATCAAAAGATGAAAGAAGAGGCCAAGAATCGCAAGAAAGCTCGCGAAAAGCAATCTGAGCTGAAGCAAATGAAAATCGGTCTCAAGATTTCCGATAACGACCTTAACATCAAAGTCCGTAAAATGCGCGGTTTTCTCGATGATGGCGACAGGGTCAAGGTGATGATTGTCTTTAAGGGACGCGAAATGGCCCACAAAGAAATCGGCAAAGAATTGCTCGACAAGGTCATAGCTTTGCTCGGCGAAGACGCCGTCATGGAAGGCAACCCACAAATGAACGGGCGCAACCTGTCAGTACAGGTACGAAAAAAGTAATTCCTACTTTTCTTAGGCCACTGACAAGTACATTTCGGGACTTTAGTTCCCTTTAATATCAACTTAAACGAAAGGAATACATTATGCCGAAATTAAAGACGCATAAAGGTACCGCCAAGCGGGTGAAGATCACCGGCTCAGGCAAAATCGTCCGAGAACGGGCATTTGGCAACCATATCCTTGCCAAAAAATCCAAAGCCAGGAAACGCAACATGAAAACTGATGCGGTGGTGAATGGCAAAATTAAGAAAAATATTAAGACGGCATTAGGAGTTTAGTATGAGAGTAAAAAGAGGTGTAGCAGCACATGCTAAACATAAGAAGATTTTGAACAAAGCTCGCGGGATGCAGCATTATCGTACCCGTAGTTTCCGCTTAGGCAAACAGGGTGTGATTAAAGCTCTTCGCTATAGCTACAGAGATCGTCGCAACAGAAAGCGCGACCTTCGCGCACTCTGGATCACCAGAATCAACAACGCATCTAGAGAAAATGGCATTTCTTATTCTCAGCTGATTGCTGGCATGAAAGCCAAGAATATCACCGTAGATCGCAAGATTCTCGCTGATCTCGCTGTAAACAATCCAGAAGCATTTAAAGCCATTGTCGTGGCAGTGAAGGAGAAATAAGATGGCGATTTGTGAAATTTCAGGTAAAGGCAAAATGTACGGCCACAATGTGTCCTTCTCTCAAAGGCACACCCGTAAGGTTTTTAAGCCAAATGTATCTAAGAGAACCTTGGTTATCAATGGCCAGAAAGTAAAATGCAATGTTTCTACTTCTGCTCTTAGAACCCTCAAGAAGAAGGGACTAATCACTAATCCGAAGGATACTAAAAAAGCTTAAAAATACTCAAAAAGCCACCCTCTCGGGTGGTTTTTTGATTAAAGCCGAATAAATTATTTTTCTATAACAATGAGCTTACTCCCGATGCCATTTAGCTCAATGACATTGTTAGAATTTGCGGTGTTTATAGCATCTACAAAATGATTTTTGATACCCTTCAAGACAGTTTGATAGGTAGTACCCATTGGTATGGTTACTCTTGCGGTGGAGTTAATGGTGTTCACTTCTAGCGCTCCGTCAAATTTATCGTAGTTAGCTTCAATATCGCACTTAGTAGTATTAAGGATAATTTTACCTTTTGCTTCCCCTTTTACGTTTAAATATTTGAGATTGCCATCGTATTCTATTTTTTTAATGTCTAGATCCGTAATATTTATAGTGCGAGAATCAGAAGCTAATTCAATCTCATCGATATATTTTTCTGGTAAATAAAGATTTAGAGCCACGTCCATCGCAGGCTGCTTGTTCTTAACTTCTATATCCATACGGTCATACCGGTTATCAAATTTGATTTTAAGCGATTCTTCTGGTTTGGCAGTATCGGATAAAATTTCTAATTTTACTTTTTCTTCTGAATTTTTAAAAATAGAGATTTCTCCGATTTTATTTAGCTTAATATCAAAATGCTTAGAATGGTCAATTTCCATCTCTTCTATATATTTATACCGTTTCTCTGGAATTAAAACTTTTTTATCTTCCATAATGAGTTCGTCTAGGGTGGTATTAAAGAGAATTGCGAGCTGTTTGAGATTTTCAACGTCTGGCATCCCTTCTCCACTTTCCCATTTTGTAATTGCCTGCCTAGAAACATCTAATTTTTCAGCTAACTCTTCTTGAGTTAAATTATATTCTCCTCTTATTTTTTTGAGCTTGTCATTAAACAACATAGTTTCTCCTTATTTTTTTAATTACAAGGCTATTTTACCTATTATTATACGCCTTTACCAGCAATTCTTGTTTACATTTTTAAATTTTATGGCTACTTTCCGTAGCAACAGAGGCAAAAAAGATCAAAAAGCCACCCTCTCGGGTGATTTTTTGGTGCTTATATTGACAAATTAGCATAAGTGTGATATAATGTAGATATAAGCACCTTTACAGGTTAGCACAGCGGGGGTGAAGTGCAGTAAGGAAGTGGTCTAGAAAGGAGAGTTGTTATGTTTAATGTAAATATAATTGTTTTGGTCTTGGTAGCTGCATGTTTGCTTTTGGCTAGCGTTGTTTGTTTTCATCCTGTAGTCAAGAATTATAGGGCAAGGAGATCAGTCAATAAGGAAATCCTGAATGATATAAGAGAACGCTACCCTAATTTTGAAAACGACTATGATTTTAAGAAAGAAGTCGTGTTTCAATTGGAACATTTTGGCTATGTTGATGACTCTCCTACTGGTTTTAATGAGGAAGGTTATCGCAGACTTATCTCGGAAACTATCGAGAAAATATGTAACGAATACTCTTAATACCCCCCACGCACTAACCTAACAAAAAACCAGCCATTAGGGCTGGTTTTTCGATATGAGCCTTTAATAAGCCGGGTTCTGTACTATATATAATATATATAGTGATGGCCATCTATCTAGACGTTACATTGCTATAACGTTCAAGCGGTGAACGTGCGTCCCCGAGCAGGGGCTTTTAGCACTCCTTGCAACAGGTAGGGTTTGCCTCCGCGACATATCGCTACGACGCGCTGTGAGCTCTTACCTCACTCTTTTCACCCTTACCGAAAACGGCGGTATAAGTTTCTGTGGTACTTTCCCTATCCTTACGGACGGTCGCTGTTAGCGACTACCATGCTCTCTGTTGCCCGGACTTTCCTCCTGAAAACCAGGCGACCATCTTTTGGGCTCCCCGTGATTATATCATACCTTTAAGGTATTGTCTATGGCCCTATTGGCTTCTTTGTCAGCCTCGGTGTTTTCTTCACGCGGAACATGAGAAAAAGAGATTGCATCAAAATTCTCGACCAATTCCCTAATAGAGTTATAGGTTGGGATGATATCTTGATTTTTGGGCTTCATAACACCGTTTAACTGATTTACCATCATTAGATTATCTGAGATAAATCGAGCGGATTTGATCTTTAACTCTATAGCACGTTCAATTCCCTTTTTCATAGCAAGATATTCAGCCAGGCGAGATGTCGCAAAACCGATAAACTCGCCGCCGCGTTCGATAGCTTCACCATTGATGCCCTTGATATAATAGCCTATGCCAGAAGGTCCAGGGTTACCCCTAGAAGCACCATCGACATAGACAGCAACACTGGATGCGGTATCGCGATACGATAACTCGTCGGCAAAGCTTTCACCGTTTTCGATCTCAAGGACAGCAAGCGATGCGCTATTCAAGCGAACATTTGAAGAGGTAAAATCATTAATATATTTATATGCCGTATAACGATTTTTGGGATTCGGGTTGTTAGAGGCAGTGACTTCGTATACAATATATAAATTATCTAGGCGACTAGCACCTTCCAAAGCTACAAAAGTAATTGCGTCTTTAATCTTAATACTGGTGGCGACGAGCCCAGCATCTTCACTAAGCATTCTAGAGATAGCCTCCTCTGGTTGTTCACCAAATTTAATCTTGCCGGTAGGAAGCTCCCAAAAAACCGGTGCCTCGATGCGGCCTCGGTTCCTCTTCATGACTAGAACTTTGTCTCTAGCTTTTATAATAGCAACTACGCGAATTCTTTGTTTCATGTCCACCCTTTTGGTTTTTTCAAGAAGCCTTCGCTAACCTGTTTTCCCCGTAATATATACAAGGTGGGTAAAATCTTATGCGAGTAGACCACGGTCTACAGCCACGAAATCCCTTAAACATGATTATTCAGGAAAATCATGCCGCCAGCAAAGGCTTACTATAATTATATCATAAAGTGGGGCTTTCTTCCGGAAAAGAAAGCCCCAATAAAAATAGTTTAAAATTTGTTAATTGCCGACAAGCTTGTAAAAGAAATCGATAATTCCAGTCATGCCATTTACCATAAGACTAGAAAATAGATTACCAAAAATCAGGATAAGAGCATAGACGATGATAAAACCGTATTTTTCCATGGCATTCATAATTTCCCTGACGGAATCTGGGGCGATAACATAAAGTACGCGAGACCCATCTAGCGGTGGAATAGGAATAAGATTGAACAGCATAAAACCGAGGTTAAGGTAGACTAGCTCGGCAAAAATAAAGTACGGGATACCAGTAGGGTCATGTTGAAGAGCACCAGAAAAATAACCGATAAGAAAAGCGAGTAGTGCTATCAAAAAATTAGTTAGCGGGCCGGCAATAGCAACTAGAGCCATGCCCCATTCCCTCCATTTGAGATTATGAAAATTAACTGGTACAGGTTTGGCACCGCCAAATACTGGGGCACGCATAATATATAGTAATACCGGCACCAAAATAGACATAAAGGGATCGATATGCTTGATTGGGTTGAGGGTGAGGCGACCGGCTTCTTTGGCAGTCCTATCACCTAAAAAATAAGCTACAATACCATGGGCCAACTCATGCAAAATCACGGAAAATACCGCAATTAGAAGTACTATAATAATTCTAACTGGGTCAGAATTCATCAGGACAAAACCACCACTTCTTTAGCAGCAGGCAGACTATCTAGGGATTTGACTTTGAGTTTCTTCTCGGTCCTAGCGGTAAGCTTGAGGTCTGTAACCATGCCATCAACATTACCCATGGCGACAACTAGCTTCGGCTCAAGCTCCCGAACGGCACGAACAGAAGAGGTGCAGAGGATATCGGCAACG
This sequence comes from Candidatus Saccharimonadota bacterium, assembly GCA_017545585.1. Classification (GTDB taxonomy): domain Bacteria; phylum Patescibacteriota; class Saccharimonadia; order Saccharimonadales; family Saccharimonadaceae; genus Nanosyncoccus. The sequence continues at coordinate 3,653 of JAFWMK010000008.1, read as the reverse complement.
AGGTCGTCGAGATTTTCTTCGATATCACCAATAATACCGATGTGAACACCACCGACCTCTACATCGTAGATGGTCTTTTTGGATTCGGTAGCAATACCTCTGATGGTAGCGTCACCAATCTCGAATTCGCCCGGACCGGTGATTTTACCAACTGCAAGAGCAGCATCGATAGTGGCATCAGCGATATTAAAATTAATTGTGGTGTTTTTGGTGATTAATGTAATCACATCTTGGTTTTTGCTTTCTAGCTCGAACATTTTTCTCCTTTATCTTTTACCCTTAATAATATTCTCAGGATCAATCACTTCGATGATCTCCATCTCGAGGACGTCCTCGATAAAACGATCATGAACGCTCTTTCTATAGGTAAAGTCTTCTGGGGTCATAATGGCATAGTTGATCATTTTGCCCTGTTTTTTCTCGATTACTTCAGCCCAACGAGTGAGTTTTTTGGTTTTGTCATTTCCGATAATGAGAAGATCTAATCCATCCTGGCCTGGCAAACGATTGATTACGATAAGGCCTTGCAAATAATTACGGACTGGACGAGTGTATTCATCCCACGTAGATTCTTTGATGTCGTGATCGCGAGCTGAATCAATTTTTTTCGAAAAGATATCTACCATTGGACGATAGTATGGATGTTTGCTGTTGGCTGAGTAATAAACTTTGTTGTCGAAAGACTCATTTTTGATAATGCCAATGCTTTCGAGGTTGCCAAGTTCCCTTCTGACTGAATTGATCTGCTCGTCGATGACTCTGGTCATCTCGCGGATATAAAAAGATTTCGTCGGATTACTAAAGAAAAGTTGCAAGAGTTTGGCCCTGGTCTTTGAACCGAACAATTTCTCCACTGGCGTATTATTTTCTTTACTCATTCTGTATATAATTCTATCACAAAATCGGGAATTTTTTCAAGCTCCAGCCACGTGATTTTGGGGTTTCTTTTGAACCAGGTCATTTGACGTTTGGCGAGGTGCCAATCTTCATAAAAGCATTTCGTTTTGGCCTCTTCTAGACTTAATTCCCCTTCTAGATATTTGTAGGCATACTCGTAGATGTCGCTCTTCATGGCTTGGCTACCCCAACCATAAGCTTGAACAAGTTTTTTAACCTCATCGTACAATTCTGGTGAAAACATTTGATCAATACGTTTCTTCAGCCTCTGGCGAAGCTTCTCTGTTTCCCACTTGATACCAATAATGTTATAGTCGCCCTTTATCTCTGTTCTGTCTGAACAACTTTTTTGTTCAATATCACCAATTTTATGGCCAGTCGGACCTTTGAAGTGATAGTCATAGACGAGTGCATCGATATAGAGTCCGGTGCCACCAACAACAATCGGCAGCTTGCCTCTAGCTTTGATGTCTTGGATTTTGGCCTTAGCGTACTTCTTCCAGTCAGCAACGGTAAATCTTTCACCAGGATTTACCAGATCCAGGCCATAATGAGGGATACCAGATTGTTCTTCTTTTGATGGTTTGGCAGTACCAATGTCCATGCCTTTATAGATTGCACGAGAGTCGGCAGAGATGATCTCGCCATTTAGCTTTTTGGCAAGCTTGATAGACACACCAGTCTTGCCGGAGCCCGTAGGGCCTAGCAAAATCAAAGTAGTCAGGTTTTTCGGGTCGCGTCCTAACATGCTTTGGTCTATAATTCCTTCAAGTAGCCGGCGAGTTTAGTGAGCTTAACTTTCTCTTCTTTGTCGCGGAGACGAACAGAAACCTCGCCAGCATCTACGTCTTTTGGACCAACGATAAGCACTGCTGGGATTTTCATGTCGGTGGCGCGTTTAATCTTTTTGCCGAGAGAATCAGCGGACTCATCTACGGTATATCGAAGTTCATTGTATTTGAGTGGCTTGTCTAGGACGATACCGTCTAGGATGTCGGTAATTTTGGTGACATAGTCAGAGATTTTGTCATTGACCGTAAGAATGCGAACCTGTTCTGGTGCGCACCAGAATGGGAACCAGCCACCAGTATGTTCGATAAAGACAGAGAGGAATCTCTCAATAGAACCCAAAGTGGCGTGATGGATCATCACCGGACGCTCTTTCTTCCCTTCCTTATTAGTAAATTCTAGGCCAAATCTTTCTGGCTGGACAAAATCTAGTTGGATGGTGGCAAGCTGGTGTTCACGACCGATGGCATCTTCAGCCATAAAGTCGATCTTTGGGCCGTAGAAGGCAGCTTCGCCTTCTTGTTCGAAGTAATCTAGGCCGTTATCAATAGCAGCTTGTTTGATTTGATTTTGAGCCATCTCCCAAAGTTTCTTATCACCCAAGTATTTATCTTCATCGGAGCGGTAAGACAACCTAGCGCGAAGATTCTGCATGCCCATGGTAGTGTATAATTCTTTTACGATAGCAACCAAACGTTTGACTTCGTCTTTGATTTGAGATTTCATACAGAACACATGTGAATCGTCCTGAGTAAGTGAACGGACACGGGAGAGACCGCCAAGCTCACCAGTTTTTTCGTCGCGATAGTCCGTAGTGGCTTCCATATAGCGGACTGGCATCTCTTTGTAGGTGCGAGGTCTGGAGGCAAAAATCTGAGCATGGTGCGGACAGTTCATTGGTTTCATAGCAAAATCTTCGCCGTTGACCTGGGAATGTACCATAAAGAGTTCGTCGCCAAATTTGGCATAGTGACCAGAGGTCTTGTAAAGATCGGTCTTGGTGATGTGTGGAGTCCAGACTTTTTTGAAGCCTTCTCTACCACGAAGACTTAAGGAATAATTGGCCATCAGTTCCCTTAGCTCTGTACCGCGTGGGGTGAAGAGAGGAAGGCCGGCGCCGACGAGGTCAGAAAAGCAGAATAAATCTAGTTCTTTCCCAAGTTTACGGTGATCACGTTCTTTGGCTTCTTCTTGGCGCTTAAGATATTCATCTAATTCTTCTTGGGTATTAAAAGCTACGCCATAGATACGGGTTAACATATTGCGTTTCTCGTCGCCGCGCCAGTAAGCCCCGGCGATTTTGGTGAGCTTAAAAACACCAATATCATTAGTATTTTTGACATGTGGACCTTTGCAGAGATCTGTAAAAATGTCGCCAAGATCATAAAAACTAATTTCTGCTTTTTCTGGGAGTTCTTCGATCAGCTCAATCTTGTAATCTTGCTTGTGGTCACGAGCCCAGTTTAAAGCTTCAGATTTGGAAGAAAGGCGCTTTTCCATTGGGAGATTTTTCATCACGATTTCGTGCATTTTTTGCTCAATTTTAGCAAGATCTTGATCTGTGACTTTGGTTTTGCCGAAATCTATATCGTAATAAAAACCGTCATCCACCGCTGGGCCAATACCAAACTTGGCGTGTGGATAAAGTTCTTTGACAGCCGCCGCAAGCACATGGCTTAAGGTATGACGCATAGGTTCAAGATCTGCAGTATTTTTCATTTTTCCCTTTCTTACTCTAACTTCTTTAATTATAGCATAAAACCGTTTTTATGTGGAGTTTACGCTGCTAAGTTCCAACTCCAAGTGCAACAAAATAAGCGTTAACGGATAAATTATATTGTGGATAAGTCTTAAATACAAAAAGACATCTGTGCCTAGTATAATAGTTTTTGAAACAACAATTAATTATACAAAGGAGAACACAGATGTCCTATACACATTTTACCCTAGAAAAGAGAATAATACTA
>JAFWMK010000007.1 GCA_017545585.1 Candidatus Saccharimonadota bacterium | reverse complement strand
TTAACGACCGGCGGATTAGCATTAGCGGCAATCTCCACTAAATCTACTCCCTGTTCCTTCGCGAGCATCTGGGCCTCTTTACTCGACATAATGCCAAGCTGCTCACCGCTACTCCCTATCACACGCACTTCTGGGTAACGAATTTCTCCATTGATGCGAATATGTTGTTTTGGTGAGTTTTTGATGGTATCCTTTCTACTCTTGAATTAACCTATAAATAATTATATCAAAGCTTTAGGGAAAATACAAGAGTTTTTTATGTCTCGCGTCTCCGATAAGTCAAAGCCTCCGCGATATGGCTTGTTTCAATGATCTCAGCTCCTTCAAGGTCCGCAATTGTCCTGGCTACCTTGATGGTTTTAAAATACGATCTTGCGGAAAGTTTCAGTTTATCCGACGCGCTGGCAAGCAGTTCCTCAGCGGCGGGGTTTATTTTGAGAAGTTTAGTTACTTCATAAGAGGTGAGGGAAGAATTATAGACTCCGTCTCTGGCATATCTCTGTCGCTGACGTTTTATCGCCTCTGTAATAGTATTTTTTACAACATTATGTTCACCTCTGTCTGGCATTGCTTTTTTCAAATCTTGATTCTCAACTCTTTCTACGGTTACACACATGTCTATCCGATCAAACAGGGGTCCGGAGAGCTTTTTCTGGTAATTCTGTACCTGTAATTCGGTACATTTGCATTCGTGCGTCGGATCCCCTAGATATCCGCACGGACAGGGGTTCATCGTGGCTATTAGCATAAAATCTGCGGGATAGGTGGTCTTTTGGTTTACTCGAGAGATTGTTACCTGTCTATCTTCCAGGGGTTGCCTGAGCGCTTCTAACACTGGCCTCTGAAATTCTGGTATTTCATCCAAAAACAATACTCCTTTGTGCGCCAGCGAAATTTCTCCCGGCATCGCTCCTGCACCACCCCCGATAATCGAACTTGCACTTGCCGTATGATGTGGGCTCCGAAAGGGACGATGCTCTATAATCGTATCTTTTGCTACCCCCGCCAGAGAGTAAATCTTGGTGATATCGATCATCTCTTCAGATGTGAGATCTGGCAAAAGATTTGCCGCTGCTTTGGCGAGCAAAGTTTTGCCGGCCCCTGGCGGCCCCGAAATCAAAATATTGTGATGTCCTGCGATGGCTATCTCCATAGCTCGTTTAGCGACTGTCTGCCCGCGTATATGGTCTAGAATTGGCCCAAAAAAGCCTCTAGGAGCTTCAGGAGCGCATTCTATACCGCTTACGCTAGGAAGTATAGTCTGGTTTTTGAGGTGTAAATATAAAGCCGCCAGACTCTCTACTCCATAGACTATTACATCAGAGACTAGTGTCGCTTGCGAAAGGTTTTCTATTGGTACAAAAACTTCACTCACCCCAGATCTTTTGGCCTCCTCTACGATATTGATGATTCCGCGTACTGGCTGCACTCTGCCATCGAGCGATAGCTCACCTACGAATAATCGCCCATCCACGTCTGTTTTTAACAATTGCTTGGATAGCACTAGTACTGAAAGTGCAATCGGCAAGTCTAGGTAGGCCCCGTCTTTTAAGAGGTCTGCTGGCGCCAGATTGATTGTGACCTTTTTGTCGGGGAACGAAAAACCCGAGTTAGAGATAGCACTTCGCACGCGGTCGCGCGCTTCGCTGATGGTTTTGTTGGCCATGCCGACGATATTGAACGCTGGCAGCCCCCTGTTTAAATCCCCTTCCACCTCCACAGGTTTGGCCAAGAACCCGTAGGGAATCGCTGAATGTATTTTAGAAATCATGCGCCTCTTGTAACACGGATATAAACATATTTCAACCCCCCACCCCCTGCTTATGCTAAAAACTTAAAAAACAAAATAGTTTTTTAATTAAGTTTTGTGAAAAAAATGCTATTTTTATGAAAAATATGGTAAAAAGCTTGTGGAAAACTCGGTCAAAAAAATACAAAAATTTATTCAATTTTCTATTGACATTAGCATTTTTAGACGATATAATAGAGATAGCTTTTGAATAAAAAAATTATTCAGAAGCCAAAAAACAAAAATATAGCCAAAATAACTCCACACTCTACTTATGAAGGTCGGTTTCCTCGCAGTTAGCCGACCTTCTTTCTTTGTCTTGTAATCTGATGCCTCTTGTGGTATAATAAAACCAGTTGGGGCTGACAAAGCTTAGACGGATTGTTAACAGATTTGATGCGTGCCGATTGAATACCGTAAGTATTAAATAAGTGCTAAAAACACTGAAACTGCGCATGTAGCTTACATGCCAGCTTATGCTTAAGATTTTTAAGCTGGTCCGAGCGTGAGGTTCCGTAGCGTCAGGATTATCATACAACGGGAATAAGGTTGTTTAAGCGGCGAGAAATAGCTCGAAAATTTAGCCTGCGCGCTAGAGAGTTTCGTTTTTTGCAGCTCTCTAGATTATGCTAAGATAAAACAGAAAACTATGCACGTAGATTCAGATCCCCGTGACGGTTCGGACCCGGAGGCAGTATCCGGCAGCTCCACCACAGAGTGAGATTTAGGGGGAGTAAAAATGCAAGAAATAGGCCGTTGGGCTTATTTTTTTGCGTAGTAAAAATGTCGACCACAACCCAAAAAACCTACATATTGTTGTAAAATATACAACACAAAATGCGAAGCCAGCGAACAGGGAAAAAGCCCTATCAATATTGTAAAAAATACAACACAAAAAATGCCAAAAACCCTTGCATTTTTTAAAAGCTTATGCTACACTAAGGACAGTCGAGATGACTAAAACAAAAACTAAAAACAAAAGGAGCAAAAAGTGAAAATTCGTTATCACAAACGTCACAAACCTAAAGTAAGACTAGAATAATCTTGGCGAAGCGACAGGTAGTTTCTAGCCATAAATTACATTCTAGGAATTACCTCAGCTCCGCCAAGAGGAGCTTAAAAAGCTCCAAAAGCGTTAGAGCGCGTTAGCAAATCTTTCGTTAGTACCTTAGAAGAATTAAACCAGAGCGAAAGGAAAAAACTAACAAGGACCATATGCTTCACCTCTGTGTGAAGCGGTCAAATGGACAAAGTGGAAAGGTTGCGGTCAATAGTTAAGATTTAGGTACCGGATAACCTTCCACTTTTCCCATGAAAAAACACCTCACACAATACTCGTAGCAAATCTTAAAGGGGGCGGCCTTGGGGGACTATACTAGCATCAAAAACTGTGTTACAATGAGCTTATGTCAATTAGTTTCGTTGTAAAAATGGCAGGAATTTTAGGGATAATCGCCCTAGGTCTAATGCTGACACTAACTTCACCTACGGAAATCGGTCCGTTAGGTGTTTTAGTTTTTTTTACAACACTATACATTACCATCTTTAGCGCGTTTTCTAGCCTCTTACAGGCCTTCTATCGCTTTGCCTACAAAAAAGATAAAACCATGTCGAGAAAAGATTACCTCTCAGCAGCGGTACTTGCCTTTGGTCCAATCATGGTGATTATGGCACGTTCTTTTGGCGCCGTTAACCTCTGGACCCTCAGTCTCATTGCACTCTTTGTCCTTCTAGCGGAATTTTTGGTTCGCAAAAAAGTCTAATAAACTTCAAAAAAATCTCCCCAAAACAAAAAGATTATGCTAAAATAAGCATATGGACAATGGTCGTACAAACGCTATTTTTAGCAATTCTGAGCCGAATAATCCGATTCAACCAGAGGGGCTTGATGAAAAAGATTGGCAACGCTCTCTTGAAATTTCTGCACCAGCCGATATGCCTACCCCAGAAGCGCTTCAAGAAAAGGCCAACGATTTTTTCACCAAAGAAAACACCGTTAGCAATTTTTCAGATAGTTCAGAACAGACAGCTACAGAAAATCAAAACATCCCAGAAAATCAGCCATCAGAAAGTCAGCCGCTAGAGAACTTATCGCAGCCTAACGAGCTTGGCCAGATCACCACTATTGCTGCTCCCAGTATTACTCCGACCTCAGAGAATAAAAGTTTTAACACCGCCAAAATCAAAACCACTGGCGATCATCTCGAGAAGTCTACTATTCCAGAGATAGACAGAGCTATTAATGAACTCAATCAGACGGGCAATCTCAATAATTTTTACGATGAAATTCGCGGCGAAGGTGGTATGACAGACGCCAATCTGAACAATTCCTTTAACCGTAAACTCGGCGACAATCAATCTACCGGAGGAAAAGCCTAAAATGGAACCTTGGGTGGTCGCCTTAATTATCATTGGCTCTCTGACGATCCTCTTTGCTGTTGTTTTTAGTACACAGATTAGCCGACTCCGAAAATCCAAACGTTACGAGCGTGGTCTCAAGATGGTACCGCTTTTAATCCATCTCCCGCCTACTACTGACGATATCGAAGGTGGCGGTCGCGATAAGAGAGATATCGCAATCGAAGCCATATCTAAATCTCAGGTGATGTATTCCATCCTTTCTTCTACTATCACTAAAGGTTTTAAAACCAAACTTTACGGTCAACGTCATTTCTCTTTTGAGATTATCGCTAAAGACGGCTTTATTAAGTATTACGCCATCGTACCAGCAGTCCTTACGGAGACGGTCAGACAAGCTATCCAATCCGCTTATCCTACAGCGCGTATAGAAGAAAAACGGGAAGAAAACATTTTTGCCCCTAGGGGTACGGTTGACACTATTTCTGGTGCCGAGCTTACTCTGAACAAGGAGTCTACTCTCCCTATTGCCACTTATGAAGATACCAAACATGATGCTTCGATGGCCATTTTAAATGCCCTAAATGCGGTCAAACAAGATGAGGGCGCGGCTGTACAAATTCTTTTCCGCCCTGCACAAAAAAATTGGTCAGAAAAAGCCAAGCAACATCTGGACGACCTCAGGAAAGGCAAAACCACCAAAAAAACCATCGGTGCTGGTATCGGTGATATCGCCATGGATATTCTAAAAGCTCCCTGGGAAGTCCCTGAGCTTCATGAAAAGACCGAGGTTACTGAGACTACGGAGCCAGTCAAACAAGACGAAATCACCGCTATTGCAAATAAGATGCGCTATCCAGTATTCGAGACTCTGATACGGGTGGTGGCTAGCTCTGATAACCGTCCGCGTTCGGATGCGATTTTGGGTGGCATTTTGAGTTCTTTCTCTCAGTTTAATTCGCAAGAATTCAATGGCTTTAAAGTCAATGCCATGAGAGATCCTAGAAGGCTCGCGGTGGATTATACTTTTAGGTTTTTCCCAATGAAAATCTCCTCAAACGTCTTAAATAGTGTAGAATTGGCCTCTATTTTCCACCTTCCAGAACAAGATGCAATCCCATCTTCGAGTGTAGAAAGACAGCTCACTAAGCAGGTCGATGGTCCGGCCAAGCTTGCCACCGAAGGTCTCTTCCTCGGGACAAATGAATTTAGGGGTGCTAAAAAACCAATTTACCTCTCTGAAGATGACCGCCGTCGTCACATGTATGTGATAGGTCAAACTGGTATGGGTAAGTCCGTATTCCTTGAAAACTTGGCTTTTCAAGATATGTGTGATGGTAAAGGCTTTGCTTTTATCGACCCGCACGGTGATGCTGTAGAGGCGATTTTGAAGCGTGTGCCAGAGGAGCGCGTAGACGATATTATTTACTTTGATCCTGCCGATATCGAGCACCCAGTGGGAATGAATATGTTCGAATTTACCAACGAAGATCAAAAAGACTTCATTGTCCAAGAGGGAATTTCTATGCTTCAGTCTCTCTTTGATCCGTCAAATCAGGGTTTCTTTGGTCCACGCGGTCAGCATATGTTTAGAAACGCAGCACTTCTTTTAATGGCTGATCCTAAGGGTGCCACCTTTATCGATATCCCTCAATGTTTTACCGACCCGGAATTTGTTAAGAGCAAGCTCAAATACGTTACCGATAAGGCAGTTTATGACTATTGGACCAAAGAGTTCCCGGCCTCTCAAAAATCTTCTGATGCCGGTGAGGTTATCACCTGGTTCGCCTCTAAGTGGGGGCCGTTCCTCTCTAATACCATTATGAGAAACACCCTTGGTCAGGTGAAATCCGGCTTTAATATCCGTGAAATTATGGACAATAAAAAGATTTTTCTCGTCAACCTCTCTAAGGGGCGACTCGGCGATATTAATGCCAATCTCCTTGGTATGATCTTTGTGATGAAATTCCAACAGGCTGCTATGTCTCGCCAAGATATACCTGAGGATCAGCGTCAAGATTTCTGTCTTTATGTAGATGAGTTCCAAAACTTTGCTACCGATTCCTTTGAATCTATTCTCTCTGAGGCTAGAAAGTACCGCCTCAATCTTATTGTGGCCAACCAGTTCATGACTCAGCTTACTGACAAAATCAGGGAAGCTTTGCTCGGTAACGCCGGTAGCATTATCTGTGGTCGCATCGGTGTCACTGATGCCGAATTAATGGTCAAAGCCTTTACTCCTACCTTCACCGCCGAAGACCTCACCAAGACGCCAAATCATGCCGCCGTAGCTAAGGTGATGATGTTTGGCATGCCGTCTACTGCCTTTACTATGAACTTGCCAGCTCCGATGGGTGAACCTAATGATGAATTGATGGAAAATCTCAAACTCCTCTCCGCCACTAAATACGCCAAGACCCGGTCAGAGGTAGAGAAGGAAATCCAGGATCGCTGGAATGCCGTAAATGCCGAGAAAACCGCCGCACCGGCTCCGCCAACACCAGCCCCACAAACAGCACCAACCCCACAAGCACAAGCGGAAACACCCGCTGTGACGCAAAATAAGGCCCCTGTGAGCGACGTTGAGGCTGATGATGGGTTCTTGGACGCTTGGCTGGCCAAAACTGCTAAATAGCCATATTTTAAGTCAAGAATTTGTTATAATAAAATTATGGACAATAATTCTATTGAAAGCTACCCTGGTGAAAAATTAAATTCCGAGCCTTCCGAAGCAGATTTGGCTCGCGCCGACGAATGGCAGTCTGCTATGAATGCCGATGACGTCCCCGCCTTTGCCGGTGATATCTCAATGAACCAAGGAAACGGTTTCCCGGATGACTCGTTAAATGTAGCAGAAACTGCCGACACCGAATCTTACAGCAATAAAGGTCTCACTGATGCCGCTGCTATTATCAATTATGGATTAAATGCCGCTGCCAGAGAATATGGCGTGGAAGCGGTAGTCCAAAAAATCAAAAGTTTTGATGCTACTGGCTCTGAGAATCCTATCAGGGACTTGTTTATATATCTCGGGATAGACACCCCAGAAGAGATCAACGATGTTAAGATGGAGAGGGAAGCTGTCAGGTTTAAGGAGGCGGATTTCTATGAAAACAGCGAAGTGGCTCCAATGACCAAGAAACGTTCACCAGAGGGGGCATTCAAAGCCATCCAAGATATGAAAGAATTGATTACAGAGGTAGAGAAAGCTGACCCTCGCTATGAACAACTTCGTCGAGAAGCTAGAGCTGCCGGCAAAGGCTATTTTGAATACGCGGTTGGAAGCAAAATCAATCGCGACCTCACCGACCTCTTTGGAGTTCTCGCCGCCGAGCCGAAACCCGAAGAAAAACCCGAGGAAACTCTAGAAAACCCAGAAAACCCAGAAAACCCTTCAGAAAATAACGCCACCGAAGGCTTAATATGAGCGAAACTCTCAGTTCAAAAACCCCAGAAGGATCTCAAGCGCCAAACCAGCTCACTAAATGGGATAGTTTAGCAAACCCCAACGAATCATGGGAGGAACATCTTAAAAAAGCTAGGGAGGCATATACTGCAGAGGACGCACTTAGGGATGTAGTCACTGAACAGACTATAAATGAAACTCAAAAAACTTTCGCAAACGATGTTACTAATATTATGAAAGTTGAAGCCGAAAGCAAAAAGAACAAAGCTGATTACGAAACCGACATTAATTTCCAGCAAAATCTCTATACTGCTAGGCGGAATCACGAAAACGTTATTCGTAATGAGCGCATTCAAGAGATTCTCGAAAAAGACCTTAACCGACGTCTTATTAAAGTTGAGCAGCTTAAAGATATTGCTGATGTTGATGGATCAGGGGTGAACAAGTCCGAAACAGACTACTATGGCAAGAAGATCGATATTTTAAATGTGGATTTAGGCACTTATCAAGGAGAGCCACTTAACCTATTAACGCATTCAATTGATTTTAAACAAAACAAGATACATCAGGTTCTTGGGCAAGGTACATCGAATGCCCTTCGTGCCCTACCTAACATCTGGCTTAATCGGGAAACCCCAGTAGAACAATTCACTGAGGATGGTCTTTACAAAGATGGCTATAATGTTCGCAGTAATGTTATCTTCACAACCTACTCAAATCCCGAAAATCACAACTCCAAACCGGTTGGTGGTGATATTATTTATGGTTTCGACCACGTTGATGCCAACTCTATCCTTAAACTTAGTGAGAGGGATGGCAATACTCCATTAATATTAGATTATCGCTTAAACGCTCCTTACGAAAATAAGTTAGATTTTTTTAATCAAGTTGAAAATGGCGCTAGTAATGGGAGTTACAATGAAGTTACTATCCGCCGTTACGATGAAACAGGGAAGCCGAAATTACCAGATTATCTGCTCGTTTATAATGGTCACATATCTGAAGACGCTAAAAATCACGCTGCAACCTTCAAAATTCCTATCATTAATCTTAATCGGCAATAGCTAATCTGGCAGCACATTCACGTCCCAATGCCCAGTTTTCTTCGAGCCTACCCTAGTAATTTTATAATCTTTTTTCAGCTCACTGAGAAATCTCGCCACCGTCCTAGGTGAAGTCCGCATTTTTCGAGCAAGTTCAGTATAGTCCGCCTCTGGGTTTCGACGTAAGTAATCAATTAGTTTGCGTTCTTTCGTCTTGGTATTTTCGATCTTCTTTTTTTCAATTTTGGCAAGAGTCTCATTGGCCCTCAAAATCGGTTCAATGTGATCTCGCTCAAAGTTCTCCAGCGCAATCAAAATACATTGCATCATAAATTCCGCAAAAATTCCGCAGTTGCTCTCTTTGGTTGAGCGTTGCAGAGCATCATAATATCTCTGCTGATTCGCCGCAATCACTGTTTCCACCGGGACACACATAAACATCGGCGTCTCTTGCATCAGTTGTACGATCTGCCAGAGTCGCCCAGTCCGCCCATTGCCATCCGAAAACGGATGAATAAACTCAAATTCATAGTGAAAAATACTGGACTTCAATGGAATTGGCAATTTTGAATTCTTATACCAGTCAAATAACTGCTGGATTAAAATCGGTACCAAATCTTGCGGTGGCGCAATATGAATTGGTATATTGCCTTTCATCACCGCCTCACCATGATTTCGGAATCTCCCAGGCTTGACCTTCTCGTTTACGCCGTCCATCATATAAGCGTGGGCTTTTAGCATGCTTTTGTAATCATTTACATCATAATCTTCTAAATGCTTATAAGCTTCGTTAGCCGCTTTTACTTCGGCAATATCACGCTTTGGGCCAATCACCTTTTTGCCATTAATTATATCTGTCACCTCGTCGAGACTGAGCGAGTTTGCCTCAATTTTAAGGGAAGAATTAATAGACTGGATATTGGCTTCTCGGCGAAGCTTTAAAATCATTTTTTCATTGCCAGTATAGTGAATATTTTCTATTGCTTTTGTGATTTTTTCGACAAGCTCAAGCATCTCATCGGTTAGTGTGTATTCTGGGTGATAATTTTCCATATCACCATTATAACACACCGCTTTACATAGTACAATAGGCTATTTTGACATAATAAACTAAAATTTTTTGCATGATAAACCAATAATATTGGCATAAAAAGTCAACACTCACCTCTAACGCCTTGCTTTTTTCAATTTTAAGGTGTATAATAGAGAAAGAATATAAAAAGAAGAGGTATAAAATGGCCAAAGAAGCCTATGATTCGTCTGAAATCCGGGTGCTTGAAGGTCTAGAGCCAGTGCGCTTAAGGCCAGGTATGTATATCGGTTCTACCGGTTATGATGGGTTACATCACCTAATCAAGGAGATTGCAGACAACTCTATCGACGAAGCTATCGCCGGCTTCGCCAACAAGATAGATATCACTATATTAGAAGATGGCGGCGTCAGGGTAGAAGATAACGGTCGTGGTATCCCTGTAGACATTCACCCTAAGACCAAAAAATCCACCCTTGAGACGGTACTTACCGTTCTTCACGCCGGTGGTAAATTTGGCGATGGTGGCTACAAGGTCTCATCTGGTCTTCATGGTGTAGGTTCATCAGTGGTAAACGCCCTCTCGACTCACATGGTAGCCGAAGTTTACAGGGATGGCAAGACTCACCACATCGAGTTTGACGTCGGTAAACCTACCATGGAGCTGAAAGTCACTCAAGGCTCTCCAAAAGAACACGGTACCTCTATTACTTTTTATCCAGACCCTTCTATCTTTAAAGAAACCACTACTTTTGACTACAAGTGGGTTTCATCTTATGCTCGTCACCAAGCTTATCTTACTAAAGGCATCCTAATCACCGTAAGAGATGAGCGCACCGGAGATTGTGAATCTTTCTACTTTGAAGGCGGTATCAAGAGCTACGTCAAGCGCCTCAATCAAGGGAAGGAACTTCTCTCAGACGACATCTTCTACGTGGAGAAACAGATGAACGAAGCCATGATCGAGATCGCGCTTCAGTATAATGACACTTTTGCCGAAATCATGAAGCCATTCGCTAATAACGTGTTGACCCCAGATGGAGGTATGCATGTAGTAGGCTTCCGCACTGGTCTTAACCGCACTATTAATGATTATGCTCGTAAAAACGGCTTGCTCAAAGAGAAGGAAGAAAACCTCACCGGTGACGACATTAAAGAAGGTCTCACCGCTGTTATTCTAGTTAAGCTTCCAGATCCGCAATTCGAAGGTCAAACCAAGAATAAACTCGGTAATCCAGAGATCAGAGGCTACGTAGATAAGGTGATGAGCGAATATTTTGGCTATTACCTAGAAGAAAATCCAGCCATCGCCAAGAAGATCGTCGGAAAAGCTACTTTGGCTGCTCGCGCTCGCAAGGCCGCTCGTGCCGCTCGTGATAATGTGATTAGAAAAGGCGCCTTTGAAGGTCTCAATTTGCCAAGCAAATTGGCCGATTGTTCTTCCAGAAACAGAGAAGATTGTGAACTCTTCATCGTAGAGGGTAACTCCGCAGCTGGTTCCGCCAAGGAAGGTCGCAACCCTCAGATTCAAGCTATCTTGCCTTTGAGGGGTAAAGTATTAAACACCGAAAGAGCACGCTTAGACAAAATGCTCGCCAACCAAGAGCTCGTCTCTCTGATTAAAGGTCTAGGAGTTGGTATTGGCGACCAATTCAACCTAGACGGACTCAGATATGATAAGATTATCTTTATGACTGATGCCGACGTTGATGGTCTTCATATCGCTACACTTCTGATGACTTTCTTCTTCCGCTACATGCCAGATGTGATTGAGGCCGGCCATGTTTATTTAGCGAAACCACCTCTATTTGGTCTCATCAAAGGCACCGGTGCTACCCGCAAGATTGATTACCTATACGACGAAGTCGCTCTCGAGAACAAGTTGACCGAAAAGATTGAAGAGAGAAGAAAAGCCGGTACTAAGATCGACGAATCCCAAGAGAGGTTCAAACAGGCTGGCTACACCGCACAGCAACGTTTCAAAGGTCTTGGCGAGATGGATGCCAAACAACTCTGGGAGACTACTATGGATCCAGAGAATCGCGTATTGGTGCAAGTGCACGTAGAAGATGCCGAAAAAGCCGACGCTGTATTTACGAAGTTAATGGGTGACCAGGTCGACCTTCGTAAAAACTTTATTCAAGCCGGCGCCGCCTCAGTTAACTTAGACGATTTGGACTTTTAAGGAGGAACTATGGAAGATGATAAAAGCAACAACTTGAATAAAACGCCAGAGGAAATGTCCTCTGAGGAGCCTCTCGCGACGACGGGAGCGAGAAGAGCGAGCGCCGCCCATGACGATGGGCCGGCGCGAAGCGCCTCCGAAGAGGATCTTTCCGATGGCACTTCTGTTTCTGAGGGTCTTGAGCTTAGACCAGTTGAATCTACCATGGAAGACTACTTCCTTAAGTACTCCATGTCTGTGATTATCGACCGTGCTCTCCCTGACGTCCGCGATGGTCTCAAACCAGTCAACCGCCGTATATTATACGCCATGAATAAAAACGGCTGGAAAGCCCCACACCCTACCGTTAAATCCGCTCGTATCGTCGGTGAAGTCATGGGTAAATACCACCCGCACGGCGATTCCTCGATTTACGACGCGATGGTTAATCTCGCCCAACCATGGAAAATGCGTTACACCCTCGTAGAAGGTCAAGGTAACTTTGGTTCTGCCGATGGCGACGAACCAGCTGCCTCCCGTTATACCGAGGCTAGAATGGACAAAGTTGGCGCCGAGCTTCTTGCCGATATCGAAAAAGACACGGTAGATTTTCGCGATAACTTCGACGGCACGGAGAAGGAACCTGTGGTACTCCCAGCCGCTCTCCCTAATATTCTCTTGAACGGCCAGATGGGTATCGCTGTAGGTATGGCTACTAATATCCCGCCGCACAATCTTGGGGAACTAGTTGATGCTACCGTAGCTCTTATCGATGATCCAGAAATCGGTCTAGAAGGCTTAATGCAGTACGTCAAAGGCCCAGATTTTCCGACCGGCGCTGAGGTCTACGGTGGTGCACCGATGAAAGAAGCCTACGCTACTGGTAAAGGCTCCGTCACCATAAGAGGTATTGCTAATATTGAAGAGCGCAAGAACGGTCGCTACAATATCGTCATTACCGAGATGCCATATGGTGTATCAAAAGAAGGTCTTATCGAAAAGATCCGTGACCTCGCCCTCGCTAAGAAGCTAGATCACATCGCCGACGCTAGAAACGAATCTGCCCGCGGCAAAACTAGAGTAGTTATTGAACTCAAAAAAGACGCCTTCCCGAAGAAAATTTTGAATCAATTGTACAAATTGACTGATCTTCAGACTAATTTTCACTACAACGTCTTGGCGCTTGTGGATGGCATCCAGCCGCGTGTTCTCGGTCTCAAAGAGATTTTGTCAGAGTTTATCAAGCATCGTCAGGTAGTTATCAGAAGAAGAACTGAGTTTGATCTAAAGAAAGCCAAAGAGCGCGCCCATATCTTGGAAGGTTTAAAAATCGCTCTTGATAACATTGATGAAGTTATTAAGGTCATTCGCGCTTCTTACGATGATGCCGACAAGCAGCTCATGACCAGATTTGGTCTTTCCGAGATTCAAGCCAATGCTATTCTCCAGATGCAACTTCGCCGTCTCCAGGGTCTAGAAAGAGACAAAATCGAAGAAGAGTTGAAAGAGCTTCACGAACTTATCAAGAAGTTAGAGGCGATTTTGGCTTCCGAACAAGAAATTTTGAGAGTAGTAAAAGAAGAACTTCTTGCCCTTAAAGATAAATACGGTGATGAGCGTCGTAGTAAGATTATCAATCATGAAATTGGTAAATTCTCCGAAGAAGAACTTATCCCAGAAGAAGAATCAGTTATCCTTCTTACTACCGAGAATTACATCAAACGTGTTCCGCAAAATGATTTCCGTCGTCAGAACCGAGGCGGAAAAGGCAAACGTGGTATGACCACCAAAGAAGAAGATATCATCTCTGAGATTATCACGACCAACTCTCATGACTACCTCTTATTCTTCACCAATCAAGGTAGGTTGTTCAGGCTCAAAGCTTATGAAGTCCCACAAGCTTCTCTTTCTGCCAAAGGTACTGCTGCAGTCAATCTCTTAAATATGCACCCAGAAGAAAAAATCACCGCTATTATTAAACAAGGCGACAATACAGATGGTAATGGCTTCCTCTTCATGGCTACCAAGAAGGGGACTATCAAAAAATCCGCCATCAAAGATTTCTTCAATGTTCGTTCGAATGGTTTGATTGCTATTAAACTAGATAGTGGAGATGAACTCAGATGGGTCAAAGAGACCACCGGCGAAAATGATATCGTCATCAGTACTTCTGCTGGTCAAGCCACCAGATTTAATGAGAAGGAAGTCCGCGCCATGGGTCGTGCTGCGATGGGGGTACGTGGTATGCGTCTCCGTCCGAAAGATGAAATCGTCGGTATGGACGTCATCACCGATGCCGGGCAGAAGCTAATCGCTGTCTCTGCTAACGGCTACGGCAAGCTCTGTTTAGTGGCCAACTTCCCACCGCATAAGCGTGGTGGCGTAGGTATCAAAGTCGCCTCTGTTACAGAGAAGACTGGTCCAATTGTTGCTGTTCACACTCTAGATCCTTTAGCCAAAGAAGTGATTATGGCTTCAACTAAGGGTCAAGCTATCAGGGTAGCAGTCAAAGAAATCCCAACTCTTGGTCGCGCCACTCAGGGTGTTCGCATTATGAAGATGAGCGAAGGCGACACTGTGGCTTCTATCGGTATCGTCCTTCCGGAAGAAGAAAATACAGAAGAAGCGCCAGCCGAAAAAGCCAAAAAATAATCCTAATTGGAATAGAAAAATCGCCAGAAATGGCGATTTTTTGTTTTTTGAAACCGCTTAGGCTTCCGTTTACCAGAAGCGCTAACCTTAAAATAACAGAGAGAACAGTGTTTATGCTTACAAAAATTAGAGGTAGGGGGTTGATTTTTAATTTCCACTATGCTACTGTTCCCACCGTGGTTGGGCGTAACTTTTGGTCTGAGGAGTGGCAGGTTCTAGATAGGTGGGCCCGTAAAGGACTCTAGGTCTCTCAACGGGAATCTGTGGCTCGGGGTATGTTCTAGGTAAATATTCTGGCTCTAGTTTTCCCGTTAGTAATTTGTAAAAAACAAAAAACGAAAGGAAATTGCGTATGAATTTAGAGATAAGCTTTTATTTCCGGTTCAAGCGTAAGCCAAAAACCAAAAGAGCTGTTATTGTTCTAGAAGAGCAATAACAGCTCACCAAACACAGGCAACTTCCTAGATGGTTGCCACCTATACTCATTTTAGCCCAAGCTATTAAAACAGTCAAGCTTAAATGGGTATGGGTTCCAAATATCAATCAATAAAAGGAGCAGAAAATGCCAAAAAAATTAACCATAATATCATCCCTAATCGGGATAAGCATTAGCACTCTAGGTGCAGTAGTGCCAACTTTTGCTGACGCTACGACCATCTATACCGTCGCCGATGTTGCCGCTCATCACGCGGCATTTGTCGCCGAAGTAGAAGAAACTTGTGGCGAATATAGTACCGACCCCAGTTATTCTGGGTGTCTTAATGCGATTATAGCTAAAGACAAAAACGAAAATCCAGGTGAATACACCACTATGTATTCAGTTGATCGGACAGCAAAAGGTGCTATAGTAAGTGCATATAATCCTTATGCAGGAACGATGCGGTTCTATATAAACACCGACCAGATGCTAAGTAACTCTACTACAAATTTTCAAAATCTTGTGATCTTTTGGGCGGATCAAAGTTATTCCAATAGCTACCAGCTTGGCGGTTCCGCTGGTATTCAAGGGGTCTATGCCTGGCGCATTGCAGATGCAATTTTGGAAGGAAGAGAGACGCCAGAGGGGGTACATGTCATGTATGCTAGTGAACAGGGAAAAGAAAATTGGTTTATCTCTGGAACTGAGCATCGTGTGGTGGTTGACGACGAAAGTAATTTTCTGACAGAGTCTTATCCAAGAGCATTTTTTATTTTAGGCTACGATACTAACGGCAATCGGATCTTAAATACCACTAATTACGGAGGGGCATGTGGAGATTTGCCTACCGATAGTGAATGTCAAATTCAACTTAAATATACCGCCGGAGACACTTTCGCACCAATTGGCTTCGAAGTTGGCAAAGCTACCGCTGAAGACTTAGCCCTCATCGAACGTAAAGAGATTATTAATGCGGCCAAAGCTATGGTCAGAGAAGCCGAGGCCAGGGCTGAAGCTGCCGCCGCCACCGCTAGGGAAGCCGAGGCCAGAGCTGAAGCTGCCGAAGCTGCTGCGAGGGAGGCTGGCACTATTGCAGACGAAGCTAAGGACGCCGCCAGGGAAGCAAATGAAGCCGCCAGAGAAGCTGAGGCTATAGCTAGAGAAGCCGAGGCGACTGCAAGAGAGATGGAAGCTATTGCGAATGAAGCAACTGTGGCCGCCGGGGAAGCCGAGGCCAGGGCTGAAGCCGCCGAAGCAGCCGCTAGAGAAGCTGAAGCCACGGTTAGGGAAGTTCAGGCTAGGGCTGAAGCTGCCGAGGCCACGGCCAGAGAGGCAGAAGCTGCAGCTAGAGAAGCCGAGGCCGCGGCCAGGGAGGCTGTTAGTAGAGCCAGTCAGATGGCAGAAGAAGCACGCATTGCAATCGAAGAGACTAATCGAACTGCAGAAGAGGCTAGTCGAACCGCCAAGGAAGCTAACAGAGTGGCAGAAGAAATCAGTCAAACCGCTAAGGAAGCCAGCCTGTTAGCTAGCGAAGCTACTAAAAAGATCGCAGGGTTATCCGAAACTTCCACCATAAAAATTGATGAGCTAAAAGAGAAAATCGCTAAAATAAATTCTTGGATTGATGACAACAAGACAAAAACCGGAATAATTGAAAAAACTATCGAAAAACCCGTTTTTGTCGCTACGCCGAGTAACCCAGTCTCCAATCCTGCGCCGATCGCCGCCACTGATGTTACTAAGCCTATTACCGCCGTGGAAGAAACTATCGCAAAAAAAGAAGACCACATAGATGTTCCTCTTGCCGCCGAAGAAGAAAAAGTTGAATTTCCATGGTGGATCGTCGTCTTTATCTTTTCTGGCATTGCGCTTATTCTCTGGTGGTTTGTCCCCAGCCAGAAAAAATCCCAAACTGGTCAAAAAAGTCAAAAAAAGTCTTGACAAAATAAAAAGGGTGGGGTAAACTAGTATTAGTCTAAAGCTGCGAGTATAGATTATTTTAGGAGTCTTTAGAGACTGTTTAACAATTTAGTTGTGCAATTATCATCGTAGAACACATTTAGTGTTCTTCGATGGATCAGGAAAAACATTGTTTTTCTTGACTCATCGTCAGTTCATTTTTAATTTGAGTTTTCAAATTTAACATAAGATCTAACTTTGCAGAAAGTTTTGCAAGAGCAAAATAATTATACAGAATTAGATTTTTGAGATAATTTTTTTCAGATTGGTGTTTTCTCCGT
>JAFWMK010000006.1 GCA_017545585.1 Candidatus Saccharimonadota bacterium | reverse complement strand
GTAGCAGTGGATAGTGGGAGTGAGGTATTATGGGTAGCACCAGAATCAGTAGGAGGAAGTCCAGTAACGGTAGTATCGCCAGTATTGTCTAGGTACTTGATGGTATATGGTACTGGGTTTCCTACAGCAGTGAGGATAAAGGTCTTGGTGTAGTTACCAGCTGGAGTATTGTAGTCTGCTCTAGCGCCTAGGCCAATGGTATAGGTATTGCTACTTGTTGAATTAGCTGATTTTGTAACATCTAGAGTAGAACTAGAAGTAGTAGGAGCTGGTCTAAAGGAAGCATTGTCTGCTGAATTGTATTTAGAAGGTTTGTAACCCCATTTGCCATTGTAGGCTTGAGTATTAAAGGTACTACTATCTATGACAGAAGTAATGGAATCTAGTTTGGCAGTAGGCATATCAACATTAGTGAGTTGCTTGGTATCGTCAGTAGCTTTGATGCCTAGTGTATAACCAGTATAGTTATTAGTAGTGACATTGAACTCTGCTAGTTCACTGCTAGAAGAGCTAGCAAAGGTACCTGAGGTATCTTTTGGAATTAGACTAAGATTTGCTGAACCTTTACCTATGCTCATTTCAATTTCAGTATTTGATTCTAATGGAGAAGCGGCTTCTGCTTCCATGGCTTTATGAACAATTGGGAAGATGGCAAGGAGAGTGAGGACTATTAGTGATAGGCTAGAAAGAGTACCGGCAATCCGAAGATTACGGAAGTTTCTAATGTATGAAGAAAAACCAGAGGACATCAACGTGCCTCCGCGTCTAATACCGACCTTTTTTCTGCGCGAGCTATATATATATATATATATTGGAACGCAACCTATTAAAAACTCTCCACACAGCCTCCATCATACTTTATATTATACACAAGCTTTTTCAAAAATGCAAATGTTTTTTCTTAAATCTCAACGCTATGCTTTGTGCAAATATTTGGACACCGCAAGCATCGCCGAAATCCGACCGATAATGATACCTGATGCAATAAACGCTAAGAATACCAATATCAATTGATTACTTTCCAAGATGTTTGTGATAGAAGATACGTCAATTCCATACCCCGAAAGTTTTGGCGCCAAGAACATAAAACCAAAGTAGCTTGCTACGCCCGAAATCAATCCTGCAATCACCCCACAAATCTCCGCTTCAACCAAAAACGGCCCACGAATAAACCTTTTGTCTGCACCGACCAATTTCATCATATAAATCTCTTCTCTACGAGAGAAAATCGCCATTCTAATCGTTGAAAAAATAATCAAAATTGAAATCACCAAAAACACCACGGCTAGAATAATTCCACCAGTTCTCGCAATTCTCGCCCAAGAAGTAATTGTAGCAATTTCTTTTTGATTGACATCGTAAGTTGGCTCTAGCTCATCATCTAAATTCGCTACAAATATTTCATTTTCTTCGACAATCTTCTTAATACTATCAATGTTTTCGATATCATATACTTTTATCCGCATCGTAGATTGCATATTTGAAATCATCAAATTTTTCATTTCTTCATCCAGAATCTCCAGAATATCCTCCGATTCAGCATTTTCCTCGATAAATTTATTGTACTCTTGTTCAGAATTCGACACTACTACACTCTTGATGTTTTTATCTTCCGACACGATCGTCTTCATCTGTTCGAGCGCCTCATCCGAAGTCTTTGGCGCAAAATAAATCGTAATATCAATCTTATCCTTCATCATTTCAGCCGTAGAAGTAAGAATCACGCTCGCTACAATCGTTACGAAAAGAATTATCATTGTAATCGACATTACAATTGTAGCCGCAGAAGAGAGCCAAATATTCCTAAAAAATCCCTTGGCGCCATATTTTACTATCCGACTTTCTTTTCTAACCGGATGGTATTTTCTAGATTGACGCATCACCTTAAGACCATGCTTGGTCGCTTTTTTCAGCTCTTTCTCGTTTTCGTTTTTGCCCATCTTTTTACCTTTTTATATTACGTTACTTTTTGCAATTTTCCTTTTTGTTGTAGTTGGTTTTATAATCATACTTGGCATAGTTTTTGACTTAATTCTCTCGGCCGGAGCCTTTGCGATCCTCTTAGCTGCCTTCATCTTTGGTTCTGGGCTTGACTCCAATTTTGGCTCTGGTTTTGGCACCGGTATCTTCAAAGCATGTCCTGGCGCTTGTAAAACCTTACCGCTCGCACTTCGGTCAAGTGGAGATTCGTCCAGCTTGTATATTCCATGGTTCTTCTGGTCATCTACAATCTTGCCATCTTTCAATGTTATCACCCGCTTTTGTAGATTATTTACAATGTTCTCATTGTGAGTAGTTACTAGTATCGTCGTACCAAAATCATTAATTTTTCGAAGAAGATCAATGATTTCTTCGGTAGTTAATTTGTCTAGATTGGCTGTCGGCTCGTCCGCAATCAAAATCTTTGGCTGTCTTGCTACACTTCTCGCAATCGACACCCTCTGTTGCTGACCACCAGACAATTGTCCAGGGAATTTTTTAGCTTGAGGCAAAAGATCTACTAATTCCAAAACTTTTGGCACGGTCTTTCGAATATCCTTACCACTCATACCAATAATCTCTAATGCAAAAGCTACGTTTTCGTATACTGTTCTCCTGGGTAGCAACTTGAAATCCTGAAACACCACCCCGAGCCTTCTTCTATAACCTGGGATATGACGTTTTTTTACGTAATCAAGATCAATACCCCCAATCACAATTTTACCAGAATCTGGAATCTCTTCCTTCGTTAGCATTTTGATCAAGGTAGACTTGCCTGCACCAGATTTACCAACAAGAAAAACAAACTCATTTGGCTCTACATGCAAAGACACATTATCAAGCGCTGGCTTTGCATCACCAGGATATCGTTTCGTAACCGAATCGAGCAAAATCATAATTCCATTTTACCATAAACAAAATAGAATGCAAATCTTATTTTATTTTTTCAAGCTCTTGCATCAAGGTATCATTGATTTTTTCTTTAAATTCCAGATGTACCGAGATGTGTTTAATCGTCTCCGGTTGGTAAATCGCTAATGGATAGATCTCCGCTTCTAGATTGTTCTTCTCCAAAACTTTTTTAATTTCTTTTAATAATTCATTATAGGACTTGTCGGTTTCTATCGTCAAATCTCTCTTGTCTTCCACTGGTCGTATATCGACCTTCTTGGTCGGCTGATAATGCTCGACTATTTTTGCAAAATCTAATTCAAAACCAGCCAAATAGTCTCCCAGTTTAAAGTTCCGTCGCACCGAATTTTTGAATTCACCTACCACACCAATTACTTCACCAGGTTTATCACTATCAAGTCCACATATGCTGACCAAAGCCGAACGTCTTGGCTCAAATGGCAATCTTTCAGCGGATATAGCAGCAGATTCTCCGCTAAGCGGCAAAAAGTCTACCCTCAAATTCAATGCTTCTAATAATTTTTCTGCATAAAGCTTAGCTTTGTAATACGCCGTACCCTGCCCTTTTCTTTCTGCTAGTACAAATCCCATTTTCATATCTTCAAAAGGCACACCTTCTTGATCGACAGTATTCTTTTTGGTGTAGGTCTTATTAATCTCAAACACCGCAAATTTATCTACTGGCAACTTTTGGTTCATGTAAGCCTTGTCTAATAGACTCGGTACGATAGACTGTCTAATATACTGCAATTCTGGTGAAATAGAATTTATGATTCTATAAGATTGTTTTAAGTTCAAACCAGCCTTTTCTAGCAATTTCCCACTTACAAAGCTATAAGTCAACACTTCGTTCGCCCCAAACGACGCCATAATGTCACGCACTTTCGTCTTCATGCTTAACATTTCATCAGAATCAGCCGTACTATGTAGTGGCAAAATTGGCTGGATATTGTCATATCCAAGCAAACGCCCAACTTCTTCAATTATGTCTTCCTTGATATGAATATCTGTCCGCCACAAAGGCGCTATTACCTTTAAAGCATCACCACTATTCTCTACCTTAAAACCTACATTGGTCAAAGTTTTTACGATTAATTTTTTCTCATAAAAAGTCCCAAGCAAGGCGTTAATTTCGTTGACACTAATCTTCACTTCTATTGGCTTTTCGATCTTTTTTCGGCTATCAACTGCAGCCGTCACAATATACCCATCCTTTAACATCTCCGCTGCCGCTTCTGCTACTTTAAGACATTGATATGGCGGTTGGCCTTTAGTAAATCTTGTAATCGCCTCAGAAAAAATTCCATGCGCCATTTGTGTCTTACGAAGATTATATAGACTAAACGTCGCCGACTCGATGATGATATTCCTGGTGTTTTCATCAATCATCGTAGACTTACCGCCCATCGCACCAGCTAACGCCACCGGTTTCTCGCCACTACAAATCACGATATCATTTTCATTCAAAATCACTTCAGTGTCATCTAAAAGCACGATCTTTTCTTTGTCGCGCGCTAATCTCACATTAATTTCTGGCTCCATCTTGCCACCTACCTTCACGAACTTATCATAGTCAAAAGCGTGTAGCGGCTGACCAGTTAGAAGCATCAAATAATTCGTCACGTCCACAATCGGGCTAATCGGTTTCATTCCAGACTTGGATAAAATCGTATCCATCCAAGAAAGATATTTCTTCTTAATCTCACCATGCTTTTGTAGCACCACCGCCGTATACCGTTCACAAATGTTTGTATTCAAAATCGCTACTTTGAGCTCACCGCCCAATCTTAATGTAGTATCCTGATATTCATAATTAAAACTCTCACCCAAAATTCCCGCCACTTCGCGTGAAAACCCAATAATTCCAAAACAATCCGGACGATGCGTCAAAGATTTGTTCTCGATCTCCAGAATTTTATCATCTAGTTCAAACACGTCTTTCAGAAGATCTCCTGGTTTAGCCGTACCTGGCTCTATCTCCACAATTCCCGAATGATCATCGCCAAAATCTAGCTCGTCCGCTCCAGCCAACATTCCATTCGACTCATACTTATTCAGCATCTTACGCTTGCCGATCACAAACGGTGTATCTTCGTGTATCGAAGCCGGCACAATCGCTCCTGGCGCAATCCACGCCGCTAGCATACCTTCTCGCACGTTTGGCGCCCCACACACCACCTGTACAGTCTCTTTTTTACCAACATTTATTTGACAAAGTGTCAAATGTGTGTCAGGTATCTTTTCAGCCGACGTCACCTCTACTATATATATGTTGTTGTATTTTTCAGCTTCATCAATTACTCCTTCTACTTCCACCAACCTCGCACCAATTAGCCGCACTAGCTCATCATCCGTAACCGACACATCAACATATTTTTTGATCCAATTTAGCGAAATCTTCATACTACCTCCTACTTAAAATTCCTTAAAAAGTTTAAATTAGCCGCTTCAAAATGTCGCACGTCCTTCAAGCCATATCTTAGCATCACCAAACGATCAATTCCGCCACCCCAAGCAAAACCATGATATTTCTGCGGGTCAATCCCTGCCATTTTTAGCACATTTGGATGAATCATCCCACAACCAAGCATTTCAAGGAAATCGCCTTTCTTGCCACCGAGTGATTTTGGCTTTTCTATCATAAATTCTAAACTCGGTTCCGTAAATGGAAAATATCCCGGCTGCGTCCGAATGTTTAATTTTTGTCCATAATACTTTTCAAAAAATTCTCTCAAAATCCCTAGCATCTGCCCCATATTGCAATCCGGCGATACATATACACCCTCACACTGATAAAAAGTATGCTCATGCGTAGCATCTACATCCTCGTTTCGATAAACTCGACCAGGTACCACTACGGCAATTTCTTTTCCTTCATCCAACTTATGTTTAAACCGATTTAACACTCTATTTTGCATTGTAGAAGTGTGTGCCGGCGGAATAAAACCTTCTTCGGTTCTAAATGTATCATAACCGTCTCGCGCTGGGTGTTCTTTGGCAAAATTCAAAGAATCAAACATATGGTATTCGTCGTCTAACTGTCGGCTTTCTACCGCAGTAAAACCCATCAATTTATAAATCTCAATCACGCGATCCAGTTCTACCATCAAAGGATGCCTAGAACCCATCAAAGTCGAATACAGTTCCGGCAAAGGCTCGTTTGGCGCACACGGCGCAGTAATATCTAGCGGCTTTACCTCTGCATCAAACTGGGCTTCCTCCGCCTTCATAATTTTGTCAAGCAAAGCCATTTTTTTGGCATTAAGTTCCCGACCAAACTCTCCGCGTTTCTCAGCCGGAATATCCTTAATTTTAGCGTACTCTGCATTAAGATTTTTTAACTCTTGTTTGAGTTTTGTAAGTTCATCCATACTATATATAATATACCACAAAATCCCCCGATTGTCATTATCTAGACCGCCTTTTAAGCCGTCATCTCTTGACGATTTCGTTCATCCCGATATTCAGTTTCTTTTTGATACCAAGCATACAAATTACCGCCAAGTTCACTACTATGAGTCTCTAGAATTGGCTGTTCCACTGTCACCAAAGGCATACCAAAAGCATATCTATCCGAAGCGTCATAACTAGCTATTATATTCAAATAATCCGCATAAGCCAAAGCGATCTCTGCTTCTGCCTTAGTCATACCAGAACGTCTAGCAATCACTCCAGCTTCAGAATGATCTTGCGGATACTTAGCATAATATCTATCCCTAAATTCTGACACGCTGCTTTCCTCATCGGATAGTAGTGAGTATACCTCGTCATAAAGCATGTAACCAGACAGATATTTAGTATAGTCTGCTGCACCTTCACCACCAAAGGTATACTTAGAACCAGTGGAAATTTCCTCCGGCACAGACTTGCAGACATCATAAAGTTTCACCATATCCGCAAGATGACTCACCACCCTTTTGAGCAAGCCATCATGCCCATGATGCCAAGATTCACAAGCATTCGCACTTCTCACCCCCACCGTAGTATATCTATCCATTCCCACCGACACAAACTCAGCCACATCGCTTTTTTCCTTAATTTTGTTTTCTTCATCCAAAGAATCGCCTATCGTGACCGGCGTACCATCACTTTTCGTATACAAAACTACATTCTTCCATTGATCTCTATTGTAATTCATATAATCCGTTGCTATTGTATTGTGAGATGTGCAATATATATCCCCATTCACTCCTATTGCTTTTACAGTAGCACAACTATTCCCGCTTATGGTTGTATAAGCTTGATCAGCCCCCTCAGCCGACG
Source organism: Candidatus Saccharimonadota bacterium (assembly GCA_017545585.1). GTDB lineage: Bacteria > Patescibacteriota > Saccharimonadia > Saccharimonadales > Saccharimonadaceae > Nanosyncoccus. The sequence goes on along the minus strand of JAFWMK010000006.1, from coordinate 60,492 downwards.
TTGAATCCACCAAATTTGCTACAGCCGAACCGGCCACACTCCCAGCCGTCGACATAGCCGACATCGCAGTTAATCCGCTACCATAATTCTTCAATGTCGCTGAAGCCAAATTATGGACAATACTTCCAAGAAAAGTATTTGGAGACGAGACATCGAATGGACTCAGCGTAGCTCTTTCTGCCTCTGCTTTTCTAGCCAATACCTCCTTCACTTCCTGATGATAAGCGCTTATTGCTTCTGTATTTGAAGGTACCGCACCAATCACTTTAGAATTAATCGTATTCGAAAGGAATGAGCCACCCTCTATAATTCTATTACCACCCACTATACTCTGAAACATTTCCGAATTCTTTTTATAAGTAGCTAATTCTACGCTTTCGTTCGCTTTTTTAATAACCTCGCCATTTGCAGAATTACCAAATAATCCATTTCTAGATACCGAACTAGAATTTCTACTATCGCCTACTCCCACGGTAGTCATCTTGATGACTTCCTTGTTGTTTATCCCAGTAACCTTCAGCACTCGATCTCTACCAAAATTCTCAGCCTCTTCCAACGAATATGGAGCATCCGATACTACCGCCCGAAAATTATCTGTTTCTAGAATCGATTGTTTGACGGTTTTAACTTCGCCAGTCGACACATCCTGATATTTTACTTCTGTGCCCTCAGTCAAACTATTCATTACGTGATTTACTGGGCCATCGCCATCTACCCTAGCCCTCTGGATAGCCTCTTCCATAGCAATAAACGCATTCGACGACAAATATGGCTCACCAGAAGACACAGCAGTATTTAATAGTTCTGCCGCCCGATCAGTAGCACCATGATTTCTTTCATTACTATAAATCGGACACAAATATTTTATCATAACAGAACCAATCGACACTTCGTCAGCCGGAGTTCCTGGGCTAGCTGGTCTCTCCCTTTGACATATCTTCCAACCCTCAATATACTCTTTGGTTTCGCCTGCCGTGGTAGGATTTAGCCCGTCTTCTCCACCACTAGTAGTAAAATCCTTCGTATTTTTATGCCAAGTACCGCCATCAAAACCAGTAGTGTCAGGGTCAGGATCCCACTCACCACCCCTTCCAATTCCATCCGGATCTTCAGCCGTGTTTTTGTCGGGATCCGCATTATCGGCCCTTCCACCCACGACTAAATCCGCTTTATTATCTAGTATTTTCGTTAAAATCTTTTGGTAGGCCTCTTCATCTTTATCATAACTACCAGTGGATTCCCAATCATTAAAATTGCCCCTAGAAATCCCCATATCCGCATAAACTTTATCTACATCTTCACTATAATAATATTTAGCAGCGATATTTGCCGCACCCGAATAGGCTGCATATAATTTTGGGTCCGACTCCACTGCCGCCACAAACTCATCCGCCCGAATAATTTTACCATCATACAGCATAGCCAGCTGCCCCTCATCGTCACTGACGTAAGAAAAACCACCCGCTGCCGCCACCAAACCTTCTTTCTCCTCTATATTCGCAATATAAACATCCGTTCGATAAAAATCTCCTTTGTCTGTCACTTGCCCAATTTCGATCCCATTGCTCGCAAGATCAGAAGCATATCCACTTGGAAATTTTCCACTTTCTGCTAATTCAGCCGTAACATACGTACCCTGTTTTTCCAAAATTCCCACCGTATCAAGAAAGCCAAGTACTCTTTGAAAATTATAGTCAATTGCACCAATCATCAAAATCGGCATCCCAACTATCAAAAATAATATTCCACCCAGTGCAATAAATACAATAAAAAACGGCGCCGCCATTTTTAAACCCTTTGGCATATCGAGTTTAGCTTCGCCTTCTTCTTTCGATCCCCGCGACTTAGCGTTGTTATAAAAACCACCAGCTTTTTCTTCATCAGCTTCAGTCTTGCCTACGCTTGATTTAAAACCTTCCTCAGCTGCCTTTTTGGGGCTACCAGCTTTTAGGCCACCCATTTTCGCGCCACTTGCCTTTGCGCCGTCCTCAGCTGCCTTTGCACCACCAGTTGGAGCCTTACCAGTTTTGGCAGCTATCGCTGCACTTGCTATATTTTCTGCCGCCGACAAAGCCCCCCTTGCCCCACCACCTTTTTCTTTCAAAAAATCTGGCCGGATTCCATCTTCGCCAGAATCCATCGTTCGGTATGGGTCATTCGCTCCTAGATTTTCATCCATATATAATATATATTATATCACTTATGTTTAATTTCTAGAAGCTGGCATAAATATAATCACCAAAGAAATTATGGCAAGTACTATCAGTACTATCCATACCCAAGCAAATCGTCCAGTCTTTTTAGTATCCCTGATATATTCTGCATCACCCGCAAAATCCGTCACCTCACCATCTTCAAAGGTATCTGCTGCCTTCGCCCTAAGATCTGATGTAATTCTACGCTCCAAATCATTATTTTTATTATCTTCTTTGTTTACGATTATTCCCATAAATTTTTCCTAAATAAGTTATTTTTTTATTATACCATACATTTTTGTGATATAATAAAATAAATATCAACTAAAGGAGGAATATGGCAACAAAAAAGCCGAAGTCGACTACCAAGTCTAAGACTACTAAGCCGACCAAAAAAACTGCTACCGAATCTGCCGCGAAGACAGTTTCGAGAGCTTCAGAAGAAAAGGCTGAAGTTATTTCCAGTAAGACAGAAGAGAAAAAGTCCTGTTTTGCCGGTTTCTTCGCCAGAAAATACGAAGAAAAAGAGAGCATTCTCACTATCTTCAAAAAACCAAAATTCTACGGTGCTCTTCTTGGAGAGATTATCGGAAGTTTACTCATTACGCTTCTTTTATTCTCCCTATCTTTGATGGGGCTTCATAGCGTAGCTACCTATTCATTTGCAGTAATTGCTATCTTTATTGGCATTTACGCATTTTCAGGTGCCTGTATCAACCCTATCATCACTGTAGGCATGATGGCTACCCGCCACATCTCTGTCATTCGCGGGATTATGTATATTCTCGCTGAAATCGTCGGAGCTTGGCTCGGCTGGCTTATCTTCAATTCGTTCCAGCTAGCTGGTGGTGATTCAGCATATGCTATCCCTACCATGTCGGAAATCGCCGAAGGTAAGTTCTTTATCGTAGCCATAATCGAAATGATTGGCGCTATTATCGTAGCATTTTTCTATGCTCGTGCTATCAAATACAAACGCAGCGTTTTCACCTTTGCTGCAATCGTAGCTGGCGGCTTTGCTTTCGTTATGGTAATGTCCTACGTAATCTCTGCTGCATTCTTAGGGCTAAATAATAACTTCTTGGTCAACCCAGCTGCAGCTTTGATGTATCAAATCTTCCCATCATCAGGCGAAAACTTCGGTGAGATCTTTGGTGGCATTTGCCAAGCCCTCTCCGTCTACGTACTTCTCCCAATGATCGGTGGCGTAATCGGATTCTATATTTCCGAGTTCACTTCCAGACTCTCTGGTGAAGAATAAGATAGCCCTTTACAAAAATAAATAGTGCTTTTAAAAGCACTATTTATTTTTTGGAAACAACGGTTCTTTTGGTGGCTCAATTTTTCCGCTATTAAAGATTTTTTCAATCTTTTTTGCCGTTTCTGGCAAGAATGGTTTAAGCAAAATAGCTACAGTCAAAATATCCATCACTTCATTATTCAAAACTTCATTCAATTTTTTGGTATCACCTTCTTTGGCCAAAACCCAAGGCTTATCCTCATCAATTTTCTTATTGACCGCCTGTACTTCTTCCCAAATCATATCAAAAGCTTCTTTATATCTAAACTGTCCCATCAATGCGTTTGATTCATGATTTATCGACAGCTCAACTGGACCATTCAATTCAAAATTATTTTTCTTACAAAGAGTAGCTAGACGCTGTATGAGATTACCAAGATCATTCGCAAGCTCATTATTATAAGCATCTTCAAATTTTTCCCATGTAAAATCCGAATCCGAAAAAGTATCTATATGTCGAAGGAAGAAATACCGAAAGGCTTCTGTACCATGCTTATCCAAAACTTCAATCGGGTCAATTACATTTCCAATAGATTTAGACATTTTTTGACCATTCGATAATACCATTCCGTGCGAAACGATATTTCGCGGTAATTCCAACCTCAAAGCTAGCAGAATTGCTGGCCACAAAATCGCATGAAATCTAAGAATATCTTTGCCTACAAACTGCGCATAAGCTGGCCACGAATCTGATATATCTTTTTCCGGATATCCTAACACCGTAATATAATTAGATAGCGCGTCCATCCAAACATACATTACCTGACTTTCATCGCCAGGCACTGGCACTCCCCAAGTTAGTTGTGATTTTGGTCGAGAAATTGATACATCCGGTGATTCTTCAATTAATTTCAAAATTTCTTTCTCTCTAAATTCCGGCAAAATCGTCATCTTGCGAGATTCAATTGCTTCACGAATCTGGTCCTTAAAATCAGACAAACGGAAATAATAATTTTCTTCTTCTAACTTTTCGTACGGCTTTTGATGATCTGGACAAACCCCATGATTTTCTTCATATTCTTTTTCCGTTACATATCTTTCGCAACCAGTACAATACCAACCCTCATATTTTGAAAGATAGATATGATCGTTTAGTTTTTTCCAAATCTCTTGCACTCTTCTTTCATGATCTGGATCTGTAGTTCGCACAAAATCTGTATACTCTACACCAAGTCTACGGATAAAATCCTGAAATTTTTTCGAATTATTGTCTACATATTCCTGTACTGGGATATTTAATTCTTTTGCTTTTTGAAAAATTTTATTACCGTGCTCATCTGTACCAGCCTGAAAACGCGAATTTTCGAAGAACCTTGCACATACATCCGCCAGAAGATAATCCATCGCATGCCCAACGTGAGGAGCGCCATTTACATACGGAATTGCAGTAGTAATATAGGTTTTTTCCATATTCATATTTTACAATATTTCCGAAACTTTTTCAACAAAAAACCGGCTTCAAACCGGTTTTTGTTTTTATAACATATTATTTATTGCCATAATCAAAACAACCACAAGCATCACCACGATAACAGCAGCTACTACGCACAATAAGATTAACGTAGTCTTACTCATCTTAGTCTTAGCCATCAGCTTATCAAAGATGGAATTCTTCTTGACTACAGGCGCAGTGTTTACGGTCATCGGATTATTTGCTGGGTCAACCGCTGCCGCATTCTGAGGAGCCGCACCTTCTGCTGATGGCACCGATACCGAACTACCGATCGAACCCGGCACTGGCTCAGCAGCCTTCAAAGGAGCTTTTAATTCTTCTTCTACTGGGTCTGGCGCCTTTGGACCCTCTGGTACCGAAATAGCCGTAGTTTCATCTATTACACCAGTTTGAGAGGCAGGCTGTTGCGGTTGGAACATTTGATTCACCGACATTGTCCCAGACATAGTTGGATTCACCGGAGCGCTTGGGATCGCCGACGGAATCGACGTCGGTGATACAGTCGAGGTCGATGGTTCCGCTGGAGTAGCTGGCCCTGCTGGGGTAGCTGGCTCAACTGGAGTAGCTGGCCCTGCTGGGGTAGCCGATTCCACTGGGGTTGCCGGCATGGTTGGAGCAGTCGGGCTAGCCGAAGCGGCTGGTTCTACCGGAGCAGCCGAAGTGGCAACCGGATCTGTTGGAACGACCGGTGCAGCAGCTGGCTCAGCTGACGCACCTGGCGATACTACTGGATTGACCGGTGGATTCGAAGCTGCATTTGCTATATCAGCATTCACATTCGCAGCTGCAGGATTTGGCGCTGCATTTGGTTCTGTTGGAGTATTATTTGTTGGATCCATTTTTTTCCTTTTTGATTAATCGTTGTTTTGTAATACTTATGTTTTATTATAGTCTCTTTTTGAGTTTTTTGCAAATTAATCTAGCCGAATCTGATTTATTCCGCGGATTTTATCGCCTCACTTAGTACATTAATCGATTTTTGCAGATCAATACCTTCTCTTTCCGAAATCTTGAGGTCCAACCTTCTAATTACACCATCTCTCCCCACTACCGACGGCCAGCCAAAACAAACCCCAGAAAATCCATCGTATGAAGAAACCGGCAAAATCCTCATTTCGTCATTAAAAATTGAATTGATAATTTGAATCACGCAAGTCGCAATTCCATAATAAGTCGCACCTTTTTTATCAATAATTGCATAAGCTTCGTTTTTTACGAATTCCGAGATTCCATTCCGAATTTCTTCAGACAAAATTTCATTTACTTTTTGCCCACCCACATCCGCTAATGTCCATAACGTAAGCTCTGTATCGCCATGCTCTCCTACCTGATATGCGTTTACTGATTTAGGATTTACGTTCAAAAAGCTCGCAATCCGCTCTTTGAGCCTCGCCGAATCGAGCACTGTACCCGAACCAATCACTTTTTCTTCAGGAAGCCCCGAGAACTTTAGGGTATAGTAAGTCATTACATCCATTGGGTTAGAAACCACCAAAAAAATCCCGTCAAACCCACTTACCATAATCTGACCCATCATATCTTTCAAAATCCCCACATTTTTCTTAAGCAAATCCATTCTCGATTCACCTGGTTTTTGCGCCGCTCCAGCCGTAATCACTACGATATCACAATCTTTTGCATCTCGATACGTACCATTACTAATTTTCAAATAGCTTGGAGCCACCGGGAGAGCGTCACAAAGATCCATCGCTTCACCCTCAGCATCTTCCGCCACGATATCGGTCAAAATTATTTCATTAATAGCGGTTCTCTGATTTAATGCCGCAAAAGCAATACTAGCCCCCACATTGCCAGTCCCCACAATCATCACTTTATTATTATTCATACTATATATTATAGCATAAGCGATTAAACTAAGCTAAAGATTCTAGATATAACTTCAACTCTTCCTTTACAAAGTCATCTTGAATCATATTTAGTTCTTCTAAGAATCTCGGCAAAAGCCTCTCCAACCTACCCCGACGATAGCTCTCCCATTTTTCCATTTCATGTTCGGATAATGTCTCTGGAAAATTCCTACCTTTGTAGTGCAGCAAAAGTTCTGGCAGCCTCTCATCATCAAAATCTGGACAAAAATCCACCAATTTCTCCGGTTCCGCGTTTCTTACTGCTTCTACTTTTAACCTGTCCGAATCATTCAAAAAGCCATCATAAATTGCCTGCTCTGGCTCCAGTGCCGGCGGGAACTCTGGCCAACTTTCGTTTTCTATTTTCATCCGTTCCGCGAATTCTGGATGTTTTTTCAAAATCTCCCAATTTTTATCCACCGCTTCTTGAGTCAAACCAATTTTTCTCCAACCGTCGGCCTTACCTAGTACCGAAAGTGGTGCCACTATTGGACATTTATTATAGCAAAGTTCCTTTACAATTGGATAAAATCTTGGCTCCTCTTCCGCCAAAAGCTCTTCCAAATCATACCTAAGATCATACACTAATACATTTCCATTCCTAGACGGCGCGATCGGAACCACTACTGTAGTTTTGTTAAATTCGTTTGCATATCTTCCCGACGTATACACCACCGGGTGAGGATTTTCCAAGTTCACATATCTTTGCACCTGTCTCTTGCCTCGATTTTCCATCAAAAACCCAAATAAACTTGGCTGTTTTTCTTTGATTAATTTTGCCACTGCAATCGTCGCGTATACATCCGAAAGAGCATCATGCGCATGCTCATGTGAAAGTCCATTTTCCTTAGTCAAAAGTTCCAATCGATTAGTCGGTTTGCCCTCAGGGGTAACCGGCCAATTAATCCCCTCCGGCCGGAGCGCCCGCGTCATCCTTACTACATCAAGCATATCCCATCGGCTCCTCTCGTCTTTCCATTCCCACTCATACGGATCGTAAAAATTTCGCCACAAAATCGCTCGCATAAACTCATCATCAAATCTTACAGTATTATAGCCTAAAGCCACCGTCCCCGGAACAAAAATCTCTTCCATCACATATCGACAAAAATCCGCCTCACTCACCCCGTCCATCAAAGTCTGTTGCGGAGTAATCTTGGTTACATTGATAGCTCCAGGTGAAGGCAAAGCATCTTCCGTCATTTTTACTAAAATATTTACCGGCTCACCTATCGGCTCCAAATCTAGCGTAGTCCTCTGACCTGCAAATTGCATAATTCGATCCTCTCGAGACTTAAGTCCCGAAGTCTCAAGATCGTAAAAGAAAAAGTTTTGCTTCATGCCTTTATTATAACATAAAAGAAAATACCACCTCCGAAGAAGTGGTATTTGTAAGCTAAACTTATACTATTTGCAATACGCCGTCAAGGTCACATCGCCATTTCCTACCGTATAACTGGTAGAAGCAGCTGATTCGTTTGCAATGACACCGAAATCAAATGATTTGCCCCAGTTGGAAAAAGTTTTGCCAGAGCTACAAGTAGCACTAATCGTTACCGTATCGCCCTCGTTGTAGGATCTGCTAGTGCCACCACCACCAAGCGCAACGCTAGCTACATTTGCGCCAGGCATTAGGCTTACAGTATGTGCCGCTACCTGAGAAACTACCGAAAAGTTCACTACGTTATTGTATGTGCCAGGAAGTTGATCATCTTTGGCATAAGCACCAATCTTCATAACTACACTACCGCTCGGATCGGAAGATGTTGCTAATGTTGTAGAATCAGAAGCATTATAAAGGGCCAAAGCACCATAGCTAGTGCCATCATTTAGCGTATATCCCCAAGTCCCTTTTGCAAGAGAAGTTCCAGAACTTATCATCGCAAATCGACTATCGCTAGAAGTCAAATCGGTGCTAGAATAAGTACCATTGCCCACGCTTGCCTTAAGTATATACCCAGCAGAGCTATTCGAGGCCACAGAAGCGGTTACCGCATTACTGAGAGCCTTAGTACCCGGCGCCAAGTCAGAGATAACAAAATTGCCACCCGACAAGGTCAAAGACAATACCGGATTGAACGTAAACTGCACGTCCGAACTGCCTTGATATGTGACCACAGCGCTCGCTCCCTGTGCCACAGCCAAACCCCCCAATATAACACCACATGTCGTAATAATATGTTTAGCTTTCATACCCCTATAATAGCACAAGCAAAATGAAAAAGCAACCAATTTTATGCAAAAAACAAAAAAATCCCCCGGACCCATAGTCCAGGGGAACACAAGTTTTACAGCCTGTAGGTGACTTCCCCGTCTACAAAGTAGACGTCACCATTTAGCTGCTGTACAACTGCATCAAACAGTTGCTGTTTGTAGCAGCTGACGGCCTGGGCTCTTGACTCCTCTTGTTCCTGTCTTTTTTCTGTTACAATGTCGATCAAATATCCGTGCATAGTCCACTGACCGATTCTGCCAAAGAGCAGGAACAGATGATAGAAAACTATCGCCGAGAAGAACAATCCGACCCCAGCAATAACAGGAAGCCAAGCAATGCTGCTTTCGGTTAGATGGTTAATTACCACCTGAACTATTCCCGCCATACTCTCCATCATTATCAGAGAAAATGACGCGACAACCATCGCAGCAGCCGTCACCCTGATCAGGCAATCGTTCTTCCTCCGCCGTTTGATCCTCAAGTTCTTCGCATCGAGCACATACTTAGACGTGCCAATGAAGAAAATCAGGAGCATAAACAGCGGCACAACAATGTACCAGCTATTAAATCCAGCTGCAAAATCATGATAATACTCGTTCATAATATAATTACCCCCTTTTTTTATAAAACGAACTGTTGCGAGGCCTATTCCTCACACCCCAGTTCTAAGCCTATAACACCATTATACCACACTTATGCTTTTCTGTCAACTATTAGACACTACTTCTTTCTCGTAATCCATGCCGTAGTTAGCATACTGGAGCGCCATATAAGCTGTATCCAGTTCTTTAGCCGCAGTCTTTAAAGGATCCTCTGCCGGCACCGCCATCACTAGAAATCTCAAAGGTTTATTGTATCCACCACAAATCTCTGATTTGTCTCCATAAGCTAGCTCACCAGGAATCGTTATTTCCCTGATACCGCCCAGCTTCATCCCCTGAACCCCCTGATACCACCCTTCAATCATCCCCACTGATACATCCAAAGCCTTCGAAAAGGCCTTTGGCGAAGTCTTGTCATCAAGCGAAGAGTCAAAAATCGTCTCATCAGCGCACCAACCTATATAATACGCCAAATAATCTCCGTCTTTTTCCTCTAGGACCCGGCCACTTCCAGCCTTAAGATCTCTTGTTTGCACCCCTCCTTCATTGGCAGCTTTTTCGTTGTAAGCTTTTACTTCTGATATGTAAGGCGAAAAAGTAGCATAATCATTTTTTGTCACCTCTTTGAAGGTTGCTAGTTTTTTGTTGTAGCCATCCTGGTAATAAGCCATTCTTTCATCGCTCAACTTCTTCTCAGACGAATCGCTTTTAGAGGAATTTCCGACTATAATTGCCGCATACGATGCGATAATCGATCCCAACATAATGAAAGCAATAATCGCAATCGCCACTCTCTGACCGGTGCTGGTCTTTAATTCTTTTTCTTCCATAAAAACTCCACTTACTTCTCTCAATTATAGCATAAAATTAGAGATAAAAAAATAGTAGATTGAGAACATTTCGAAGCCTGGTGAGGCAAGAATTAGCGCCGGCCGCCCGTGGCAACGGGCCGGCCAGACGCATATCCAAGATCTACTATTTTTGCTCTTCTTTTTTGGTTGGTTTTTTGAGAATAGCTACTTTTTTAAAGCTTCCCCCAGCTTTCTTGATAGCCTCAATTGCCGTCTTAGACGCAAATTGAGTCTCAAGCTCAATCTTAGAAGTTAGTTCACCTCTAGTAATAACCTTTACTTTTACATAAGGAGAGGAGATTAAGCTTTTTTCTGCCAAAATCAAGTTATCCACTTTGCCTTTTAGATCATTCAATCTATCAGTATAGACCACTTCAGCCTTAGCGTGAAAAGATTTAAAACCTTTCAGTTTTGGGATAGCCTGCATGATTGCACGTTGGCCACCCATAAAGCCAGCTGGCATTTTTGAATGACCAGTACGAGCCTTTTGACCTTTGGTACCACGACCAGCGGTCTTGCCTTGACCAGCCGAGATGCCACGACCTTTGCGATTTGGTCTAGTATTCTTTTCTACTTTAAGATCATTGTATTTCATTACTTGTCCTCCTTCTTAGCAGCTTTTTTAGCTGGAGCCTTTTTAGCTGGAGCTTTCTTAGCTGGAGCCTTTTTAGCTGGAGCCTTTTTAGCTGGAGCTTCCTTAGCGGCAACCTTCCGAGCAGGAGCTTTAGTTTCTACTTTTTTGGTCTCTTCCTTTTTTTCAACTTTCTTTGGTTCTGGCTTGCCATCGTAAGCTACCCACTTGCTTCTAGGTACCTGAGCCTTAAGTCCTTCCATTACCGCATAAGCAATGTTTACTTTATTGGTGGAACCTAGGGACTTGGAAATCAAATTCTTTACCCCGGTTAAACCCATAATGGAACGTACCGTACCACCAGCGATAATACCAGTACCAGGAGCAGCCGGCTTCAAAAGCACATCCGCACCAGTTACCTTAGTTCGAGTTTCGTGGCAGATTGTTTCACCATTCATCTCAAAAGTAACCATTGATTTCTTAGCCTTAGTAGTAGCTTTGTTGACTGCGGTAGTCACATCATTACCTTTAGCTACGCCAATACCAACTTTATTTTTGTGATTACCTACCGCAACAAGAGCTTTGAATCTCATTCTACGGCCACCAGCCACAGTACGAGAAACCCGATCAATTGCAATTGTAATTTCGTCAAACTCTTTTGGGCCAGTTTCTGCTTTTACTCTATCGCGACGATTCCTGCGATCCATTTTCTTACCAGAAATATCACGAGTCTGTTTAGTAGCGGCAACCTTATCATCCATTTTAAGGGTGCCAGATTTGTTAATTACTCTAGGAGCTTTATTTTCTTCTGCCATACTAGAACTTTAGTCCTTCCTTGCGGGCGGCTTCAGCCAGGGCATTCATCCGACCAGCATACAATTTTGAGCCTCTGTCAAACACTACTTTGGAAACCTTAGCAGCTTTTGCTTTTTTAGCGATATCTGCGCCAATAAGAGCTGCTTTTTCGGTCTTGGTGCCAGTCATTTTGGCTCCTACCGTAGTAGCATAAGCTAGGGTAGTTTTCTTATCATCATCGATTATCTGCGCTGTAATGTGTAAATTCGAAAAATGAACAGCGAGTCTTGGCCTATCACTAGTGCCATGAATCTTCGCGCGAGTGCGCTTAGCTCTAAATACCTTATCCATTATTTCTTACCTGCCTTTCCAGCCTTGCGGATAATCACTTCATCCACGTACTTTATACCTTTGCCCTTGTATGGCTCTGGCTTCTTGAGAGCTCTGATTTCTGCAGCTACCTGACCAACTTTTTGCTTGTCAATCCCAGAAACTGTGATTTCCATTTTGTTGGTAGCAAGCTGCACTCCTTCTGGAGCTTTGTACTTTACTGGGTGTGAAAACCCAAGCGCCATTTCGATTTCCTGACCACCGCCAGATAGACGAAAACCTACGCCGTTTACTTCTAGCTTTTTCTCGTAACCCTTGGTCACGCCAACAACAGCATTGTTTAGAAGTGCTCTCTGTAAACCATGCCAAGCTCGAGATTTTGGCTCGTCGTCAGATCTAGTGACGATAGCTTGAGTGCCTTCTACCTTAGTAGTAGTATTAGGCTGAACCGGAACGATGAGCTGACCCTTCGGGCCTGCGACAGTAATTTCTTTGTCGCCGACCGTGATTGTCACTCCCGCCGGAATTTCGATGGGTTGTTTTCCGATACGACTCATATCTTTCCTTATTTTAATATTATTAATACTATTATATCACACTTTTTAGAGATTTTCAAGGTCCTCTTCGGTAGGAACTTTACTATCAGGCATCTCAAAATCCTCAATTGGGGCTACTCCTGTACCTACAGGGATCTTGCGACCAATAATCACGTTCTCCTTTAGACCACGGAGATGATCAACTGAACCTCTGATCGCTGCACCAATAAGCACCCGAGTGGTATCCTGGAAGGATGCTGCAGAGAGGAATGAATCCGAGTAGATAGACACCTTGGTGATACCTAGAAGTTTGTTTACGTAAGTAGCCGGGGTCTTGCCTTCAGCTTCTAGAGCTTCGTTCTCGGCCATCGCATCAGCCTTTGATACGATCTCACCAGAGATAAATCTAGAATCGCCTGGTTCTTTGATCTCTACCTTAGAGAACATTTGACGAACCAAGATCTCAAGGTGCTTTGGCGAAATTTCATGACCCTGCGCCGAATAGACCGACAATACATCGTTCATGATATAGCGCTCAGTTTCCTCAATACCCTTGTATTGCATCAAATCCTGGAGGTTAAGAGAACCAGTGGTCAATCTATCACCAGCCTCTAGCTTGTCACCAGTCTTTACTATCACTTCTGCATCACCAGGAATTTTTATCTCTGTACTATCTGAATCTTCCGCTACTAGTAAAATCGCATCCTTTACAAGCTCTACGATACCCGCAACAGAGGCCTTAATAGCCGGCTTGTCACCGCTCTTCTTAACCAATGTAGCGCCAGCTTTGACAGATTCACCATCTTTAACTGCCGGTTTTCTGCCGTCAAGTTCGATTTTCTCAACTGGACCAGATTGCGCATCTATCCGTACGATATAATGATTACCTTCATCATTTACGGTTACTACACCACTAATCGGCGTTATATAAGCCTGACCTTTAGGTGTACGCGCTTCAAGCAGCTCCTCAACACGAGGAAGACCTCTAGCGATAGCACCAGAACCCGCCACACCAGAACCGTGTTTGGTATCAAGCGTCAACTGAGTACCAGGTTCACCAAGTGACTGTGCAGCAATCACACCTACTGGTTCGTTGGCTGCTACAAGTTCCCTAGTGGACATATCCACACCATAGGCCTTACGAGGTACGCCATTTACTGCGGTAGTAGAAAGAATGGACTGAATCTTGACCGATTGGATATTATCATCAGCTTCGATTTGCTCTGCTACCTCTTTGGTTATTAATTGATCTGCCTCAAGATAGCCCGGCACTACGTCTGCCGTATAGCGACCAGCGATTCTAGCAGAAAATTCAATACCAGAAACTTCAGTTTCATTTTTGTAAACCACAAAGCCTGGATCCTCTGCTTCTTCATCAGTTGTAAATACATCCTGAGATACATCCACAAGACGACGAGTAAGATAACCAGAGTCTGCAGTACGAAGCGCTGTAGACACCTGACCCTGACGTGCACCTCGAGTCGCAATAAAGGATTCCAAGGTATTTAGACCCTTCTTGTAGGACGACTTTACTGGAAGCTCGATCTCGTTGTTGTTGATATCCACCATGATACCAATTTCTGCCGAAGCGAGCTTAATGTTTGAAATATTACCACGAGCACCGGAGTTCACCATTACCGCAATATCGGTATCCATCTCAGCTAATTTACTCGAAAGGAAATCGGAAATTTTACTATCGATATCACGCCAGTTGGCGATCGTAAGACGATATCGTTCTTCCTCGGTGGTAAGGCCATCGTTGAAATCTTGCTGAATCATAGCTGTCTTAGCATCACCCTCAGCAATAAAGTCATCGATTTCATCATAAGTTGGATAATCATCTTTAGCGGTAGAAATCGAAGCAATTGTTTCGTATTCAAACACCAAATCCTTAAGCGCATCTGCAGTTTTTACAGTAGTTTCTGCACCGTAAAGGTCGAAGATATTTGCCATTACCTTAGATAAATGTTTCTTGGTTTGAACTGAATTATCGTAAGGGTAATCTTTTGGCAAAATCTCGTTGAAGATCACTCGACCAAGAGTAGTATCTCTCACTTCCTTCTTAGCAAACACCCGAATTGGAGTCTGAAGGGCAATTACACCTTGTTCGTAAGCCATTTCCGCTTCATAAACAGACGAAAAGGCCTTTGGTTTATCGGTATCTGTACCAGGTTTATCGTAAGTCAAATAATAGGCACCGAGCACTACATCCTGATAAATCGCGAGAACTGGAGAACCATCTGCCGGCTTCAAAAGGTTTTTCTCAGCCGTCATCAACTCTTTAGCTTCTTGCTGTGCACCTTCAGATAGAGGTAGATGCACTGCCATCTGGTCACCATCATAATCTGCGTTAAAGCCTGATGCTACCAAAGGATGGAGTTTAATCGCTTTACCATCAATAAGTCTTGGTTGGAAAGCCTGTACCGACAAACGGTGAAGCGATGGAGCCCGGTTAAGTAACACATATTTACCTTCAATTACTTCATCGAGAGCATCCCAAACCACAGTTTCTTTAGCTTCGATAAGCCTCGATGCTGCCCGAATATTATTGGCATGTTCATGACCAATCAACCATGAAATCACAAATGGCTTAAAGAGTTCAAGTGCCATCTGTTTTGGAAGACCGCACTCGTTGAGTTTGAGTTCTGGACCTACCACAATCACTGAACGACCAGAATAATCCACGCGCTTACCTAAGAGGTTTTGGCGGAAACGTCCTTGTTTACCCTTGAGAAGGTCAGACAAAGATTTAAGCTTACGTCGCCCATTAGTTGAGCTAGCGCCGCGAGAGCCATGCGCTGCAGAATTATCAATCAAAGCGTCTACCGCCTCCTGAAGCATCCGCATTTCATTTCTACAAATTACTTCTGGCGCATTCAAATCTAACAATTTCTTTAGCCGATTATTACGGTTAATTACCCGACGATAAAGATCGTTAAGATCAGATGTTGCAAACCGACCACCAGGAAGTGCAATCATCGGACGAAGATCCGGAGGGATTACTGGTACCACCGTGAGTACCAAATCTTCTGGCTTGATTCCAGCCGCCTGCATACCCTCAAGAGTTTTAAGACGCTTTTGAATCTTTTTCTCTTTCTGACCTTTGGCTTCCTCGGCTTCTTTATGAAGATCATCAATCAGTTTATCAAGATCAATCTCGTCTAGAAGCTTCTTAACAGCGGTTGCGCCCATCTCTACGGTAATAAGGTCCTCATATTCTTCTGGAAGATTACGATAATCAACCTCTGCAATTACACCACCTTTCTTGAATGATTCAAGCAAATTCTTCCTAGTAGTATAATCATTTTCTAACTCTTCGAGCTCTTCGTTTTGCTTCTCTGAAAGCACTTTTACATCAGCATCTTTTGCTTTGGCTGCTTCGGCATAACGAATTTTAATTGCTTCTCTAGCCGCTATCGTCTGCTCTTCTAACTGCTCAAGCACTGACTGAATCTCTTCGTCTTTTGCATCCACAATCAGATAAGTCGCAAAATATACTACTTTTTCGATATTTTTTACAGTGATATCAAGCAAAAGCGACAAAGCAGAAGGTACACCCCTCATAAACCAAATGTGTGCTACTGGGGCAGCCAATGCAATATGTCCCATCCGCTCACGACGAGTGATAGACTTAGTTACAAGGTTACCCTCTTTATCTACCGCCGCCTCACGGCTACGAACGCCTTTAAGCTTGGAATCGTGCGGATTAATGTCTTTGGTTGGCCCAAAAATTCTTTCACAGAAGAGACCATCTCTTTCTGGTTTTTGGGTACGATAATTAATAGTCTCCGGTTTTGTTACTTCGCCGTAGCTCCAGTTCAAGATATCATCTCTACTGGCTACGCTAAGTCTGATCGAATCAAAATCGGATGCGCTAATGTAGTTGTCCATCCACGCCATATTATAACTCCTCTCCGAGGTCGACTGTACCTTCTTCCAGTTCTTCTTCTGACTCGAAGTCTTCATCGCCCTCTGTTATTTCGATACCTTCTTCTGCCATCATTGCCGCCGCCTCATTATCATCAAGGTCGATCGATGCGGGTTCGGTATCTTTCTTATGTTGATCATAAATCGACTGATCGTCTTTTGATTTTTCAATTTCACGAGATGTCTTCTCAATCACATCACCAGCGTCAGCCGATTCACCGTGATCAAGCAAATCTACCTTAAGCCCTAGGCCTTGAAGCTCTTTCACCAGCACGTTAAAGCCTTCTGGAAGCTTTGGACCTTCGATCGGTTCATGCTTGATGATGGCTTCATACGCCTTAGCACGTCCATAAACATCATCGGACTTGATGGTAAGCATTTCCTGAAGGGTTGTGGCAGCACCATAAGCTTCAAGTGCCCATACCTCCATTTCCCCAAATCTCTGACCACCGTTCTGAGCTTTACCACCAAGTGGCTGTTGAGTCACCATTGTGTAAGGACCAGTAGAACGAGCGTGAATCTTATCTTCCACCATATGATGAAGTTTAAGCATATGCATCACACCAACAGAAGTTCTTTCATCAAATGGTTCGCCGGTAAGTCCATCATAAAGTTGTACTTTGCCATCACGAGGGAATCCTGCTTTTTCAAGCTCATCAGAAATCACTTCGTCTGGCACACCGTTAAATGGTGGAGTTGCTACTTTATATCCAAGCGCTCTCGCTGCCATACCAAGGTGAATTTCGAAGAGCTGTCCCAAATTCATACGTGAAGGCACGCCCATTGGCGAAAGAATGATATCAATCGGCGTACCATCTTCCATAAATGGCATATCTTCTACCGGAAGAACTCTAGATACTACGCCTTTGTTACCGTGACGACCAGCAAGCTTATCGCCTACGCCAATCTTGCGCATCTCGGCTACATAAATCTTAATCTGTTTGATTACGCCAGCCTTAAGTTCATGACCCTGTTCACGACAGGTCTCGGCGTCATAAACACGTACGTCTACTACTTTACCAACGGAAGAACCGTTCATTCGTACGGATGTATCGCGAACATCATTGGCTTTTTCACCAAAGATAGCACGGAGCAATCTTTCCTCAGAAGAGAGCTCTCTTTCACCCTTTGGTGTAATTTTACCTACCAAGATGTCGCCATTTTTTACTTCAGAACCGATGGTTACAATACCATCTTCGCCAAGATGACGTAGAGAATGTTCGGATACGTTTGGAATATCTCGAGTCACTTGCTCTGGACCAAGCTTAGTTTCGCGGACTTCCACATCAAAATCTTTAATATTGATAGAAGTAAGTGCGTCATCTTCTACCAAACGATTAGAAATCACAATCGCATCGTCCATGTTATAGCCACGCCATGGCATAAATGCCACCAAAAGATCGCGTCCCAAAGCCAACTCTTTATCATGGATAGAAGCACCTTCAATCAGCGCATCACCTTTTTTGACTTTTTGACCACGTGCTACCACTGTGCGCTGGTTGTAACAACGATCGTCATTAGTCTTTTCAAAATGAGTCAACTTATATTCGTGTTTGCCGCCCTTATCATATTTGACCACTACGGATTCACCGTCGGCTTTTTCTACCACGCCAGTACCTTCAGCCATAATCAGCTGTGAAGTGTTCTTAGCGACTTCACCTTCGATACCAGTACCAACAATCGGGTTGTCAGTTCTAAGTAGTGGCACTGCCTGTTTCTGCATTGCACAAGCCATGAGAGAACGGTCGACCCGGTTCTTCTCTACAAACGGAATTAGAGAAGCCGATACGCCAAGAATTTCCTTGTGCGCTGCATCTACATGGGTTACCCTTTTAGCTTCCACCTGAGCTGGCTTACCATGTACCCGAGCAGATACCCAGTCTTCTTTAAACTTGCCATTTTTATCTAGTTTAACAGAGGCATCAGCGATGATTTTGTCATCCTCAGTCGCAGCATCCATATAAACTACTTCATCAGTGATTTTGCCATTCTTAACCACCAAGTACGGCGCTTCAATAAAGCCATATTCATTAATACGAGCATAGGTTGCAAGGTTTAGCACCAAACCCACGTTGCCACCTTCTGGAGTTTCTACCGTACAAATCCTACCATAGTGAGTTGGATGAGCATCACGTACGTCAAATCCAGCACGTTCGCGAGTCAAACCGCCAGGACCCATAGAGGATAGACGGCGCTTGTGAGCAAGCTCCGAGAATGGGTTTACCTCGTCCATCAACTGCGAAAGCTGTGAAGTCGAGAAAAATTCCTTCACGGCTGCCACCACCGGACGTGGATTGATCAGTTGAAGCGGCGCTGCATCATCTGGATTTGCCATTGACATTCTGTCCAAAATATTGCGTTGCAATCTAAGCATACCGAGACGAAATTGTCTTTGCATCAATTCGCCAACAAGTTTTACTCTACGATTAGATAGAGAGTCGATATCGTCGGCCGGCTCCTGCGTGTTATTAAGACGGATAATCTCAGAAATAATTGCCACCACATCCTTCATCTGAAGTGTACGATATTCTGGTTCGTTTGGTGTATCGAAACCGAGTCTCCGGTTTATCTTAAATCGGCCAACTCTAGAATAGTCATACCGTTTCGGATCAAAGAACATTCGATCGATCATCGATTTAGCATTTTCAACGGTAGCAAGGTCGCCCGGACGAATTCTCCGGTAAACTTCAAGTAGTGCCTCGCCCTGAGTCGAACTTGGATCTTTTTCGAGCGTAACTTCGATAAATTTCTTTTCGCCATTATCAACTCCAGAGAAAGCTTTTTTGATTTCACTTTCTTTCATACCAAGAGCTCTAAGGAACGTAGTTACTGGAATTTTCCGCCTACGATCGATTTTTACGTTGATCGCACCATTTGCGGTGGTTTCAAACTCAAGCCACGCACCACGACCTGGGATCACCTTAGCACCGTAAAGATTTTTTACGCCAATATTTTCAGCTGTAAAGAAAACACCAGCCGAACGAATCAGCTGTGAGACAATCACTCTCTCGGTACCATTGATCACAAAAGTTGCCCGATCGGTCATGCAAGGATAATTACCAAAATAAATTTCCTGTTTTTTCTTAGTCTTGGTTTTCTTGTTTTCAAGCTCCACCACCACATAAAGTGGTTTTTCATAGGTTGCTAAATTGTACTTAGCCTCCTGCTCACTCTCCTGTGGCTCCTTAAAACGATATTCTTTAAAACGGAGCGAAAATTTTTGACCAGTGTAATCGTCAATCGGATTCAACTCGTCAAAAACCTCTTGTAGACCGTTTTCGATAAAATCTTCCCATGACTTTTTCTGGTGGATAGCCATATCTGGGACTTCTACCGCCTTATCTTCCTCCATAAAGAAGACACGGTCTTGACTTGGTTTTGTCGCCATTTTACCTCTTTTATTAGTGTTATTAGTATCTTTTTTGACAGCACAACTCCTCTAGTCGGACTGTCTCAGCGCCGAAGATTACTGCTTAGCCTCCCCCTAGAGAATCGCTACTTCTCTTAAAGATTTCTGGGCAAAGCACACTACTTCTTAAGACCAGTATAGCACACTTTTAAGAAAAATTCAAGAGTCATGCATTAAGACTTTTCCACCATGTGGAAAACTTAAAGCAAAAAACTCTTGATTCTTACAAAAATCCATGTATAATAAAACTTAAGCTAACTAACTGCGAGTCGGCTTGACAAAGAGTTGAGAGCTTATATATGTCTAAAAAGCGCCCACCGTTGAGGGTGTTTTTTGGTTTTAACACCCTCGACTATTCTAAATATCTAAATCATCTAAATCAGCCAACTCTGCCCGAGTTTTTTCGGCAAGTTCCGAAGAATTCTCTTCTTCAGCTTCTTCCGGCTCATTTACTTCCTCGGTTTCACCTACTGCTTCCGCTGCCGTCTCAGATTCTTCTACAGGAGCCTTTTCACTTTTGAAAGCTCTAGACTCGCCGCCTTCTTCATCGGTGTTGATAATTTTAAGATTGTATCTAGCATCTTGCTTGGTACCAAGCGCCCTAAGAAGCACTCTAATAGACTGCGCAGTCGCACCGCGCTTACCAATCACCCTACCTACGTCCTCAGGGTCCACAGTGAGAGACAAAAGCACACCTTTTTCATCGATCTTCCGTTCTACTGAAACTTTGTCAGGATTATTGACTAAGGTTTTTACGATATATTCTACAAATTGCTGGTCAATAGTAGCCATATTTTCTCCCAATTAAATTATATATTACCATTATATCATGCAGATTTTGATTTTGCACCTTGTATTTTTACGATTTTTATGCTAAAATAAAAAGAATTAATAATTTAAGGAGAACACATGCTAGCGATTCGCATGCAACGTAATGGCCGAGCACATCTTCCGATGTATCGGATAGTCGTCCAAGAATCCCAGCGTCACCCTCTTTCTGGGCGCGTTGTGGCTGAGGTCGGCAACTACAACCCAGCAACTAAGGCTCTCAATCTAGACAAGGAAGCCGTGGACAAATATCTTAAAAATGGAGCTCACCCAAGCTCTCGCGTAGCTTTCATTCTAAAGAAAAACGGCGTTAAATTGCCAAAATGGTATAAAGAAGAACCAAAGAAATCTGCTAAGGCAAAGCACGCTGATAAACTTCGTAAAAATCAGCCAAAAGAAGAAGCTCCAGCCGAGACTCCAGAAGCTCCAGCAGAAGCTCCAGCGGAGGCTCCAGAAGCCGAAGCTCCAGCCGCAGAATAAAAAATAGCCCGTAAAGGGCTATTTTTTATTCAATATTTTTCTTGAATTGATCGATTTCCGGACCTATTATCTTCCGGAACTTTTTTACCGCAACCTTTGCCGCCTCCGTTTGAGCATCTTGTTTTGAATGTCCTTCGCCAGACGCAAACATTTCTCCATCTATATACATCCCCACTACAAAATGCTTATCATGATCTGGCCCTTCTTCTCTAAGTGTCCGATAGGTTGGAGTCACTCCCTTTACTTTTTGCGACAATTCCTGAACGTAAGATTTCGGATCTCGCCAAGTTCCTTCCTCTATAATCGTGTCAATTTTTGATAAAATATGCTTGTCAATAAAATCCTTTGCTGTGTCATATCCTTGGTCCAAATAAATCGCCCCAATCACCGCCTCAAAACAATCCGCCATAATCACCTCATGTGCTCTTTTCGATCCCATCTTTTCGCCTTTAGAAAGCCTCACTAGCGGACCATAGCCAAGTTCTTGCCCAGCCGCACCAATCGATTCCGTCCGAACTAATGCCGAACGAAGAGCAGTCATAATCCCCTCGGATTCGTTATATCTCCGATATAAAAAATCTGAAGAGACCAGTTCTAGAACTGCATCACCTAGATATTCTAAACGTTCATTATGTTCCACCCCTAACGACCTATGCTCATTCACATAACTTCTGTGCGTAAGAGCAGTTACAAGTAACATGATATCATTAAACTCAAAACCTAATTTTTCCTTAGCAAACTCCTTATACGGAGCTACATCAACCGAATTATTCATTTTTTAAAAATCTCC
Source organism: Candidatus Saccharimonadota bacterium (assembly GCA_017545585.1). Lineage (GTDB taxonomy): Bacteria > Patescibacteriota > Saccharimonadia > Saccharimonadales > Saccharimonadaceae > Nanosyncoccus. The sequence goes on along the minus strand of JAFWMK010000006.1, from coordinate 38,342 downwards.
TGCACGTATTTTGCGTTTTGCTATTAGCATTAATTTTTCTATGTCATCATATTCAATTACGTCTAGCGCATCAGTGAAAGAAAACCATTTGATTCCTTTCATCCATTTCTCCGCCGTCGGCATCTCTCTGGCATCCAAAGCCTGTACTAAATAAATCTGCGTTGTCATCAATACTAGTTTTTCCGCCCGACGATATTTAAAATGGATTTTGCCAAGCCATGTAAGAACATCAAAATTTCTAAGCCCCGTTTCTTCTTCAATTTCACGACGAGCTGTCATTTTAGCAGTCTCGCCAGGCTCGATATGGCCTTTCGGGATAGTCCATCTGCCTTTAGAGTCCTGGATCAGCAATATTTCAACATCTTTCTTGTCTGGTGTCAAACGAAAAACAATCCCACCAGAAGTCGGTTCCCGCACAATCTCTTGGATAGCGGTCTTTTTTCTAAAAACTGCCGAAGTGAATTTCTTTAATGGCGAATCCTTAATTGGTTTTTCCGGTAGTGCTTCTGGTACTTTCAGAGCCCGATGCTCCATCGGCTCCTTTTCTACCCGCTGAAGCCTTTTCGGCTCTAGCACTACGGACTTCGTCCTTACCATTCTCTTTGCCGGCATCACCGGCTTCTTCGGTGCTCTTCTTATTGACATGTCTTGATTCATCGTTTTCTTCTACTACAATTCCGAGTTTTTTAAAGGCGGTTCCAAGTACCCCATTCACAAAACGAGATGAAGATTCAGAACCAAACGCTTTAGCAAGCTCTACTGCTTCGTTAATAGCTACCTTCGGTGGTACTGTGTCTTGACATTCCGAAAGTTCGTATAACCCAATTCGAAGCACATTTCTATCTATCGCCGAAATTGCCGAAATCGGCCACTCCGGAGCCATCGGAGCAAGGGCGCTATCTAGGGTTTCAAAATTTTCTACCACTTTATGCGTCAAATCATAAACAAACTCTGTATCGCCCAAAGTTCCTTCATACGGCTCAATGTTCTTCGCAATAATCGTATCAAGCTCGACTTCTGGGTCCTTTGCGAGGGTCCTACATTCATACTCATACAAACTTTGCAGGACAATAACTCTACCTAAATGCCGATTACTTGCCATACGCTATTTTTTCCGTTCTTTCTTAGTTTTAGCCTTAGTGGTCTTTACCTTTAGATTAGGGGTCTTCTTCTTTGTTTCAAAGACCTTTACCGGAGATGTTTTGTTAACTTTACGAGCCAGTTTAAGTCGAAGATGGCTTCTCCGAAGTCCAGTCTTCCGCGGGCTACTCTGTTTTTTAGGTTCAGGCATTTTGCTCCTTTATTGATATATAATTTAGACCATTTTACCACTATTTTAGATATTGCGCAAGAGTCTCTTGATGGCTGGGCGGTCAAACCCAACGACTCGTTCACCATTAATCTCAGTTACCGGCACCGTCGAAATCTCCGGAAACTTAGTTGCATCCACTTCTTCATATTCCACCCCCATTGAGTCCAACCAATCCATCAAAGCATGACAATATGCGCAAGTTGTTGTAGTATAAACTTTTATCATATTATTTATTATATCAAAAAACTTCCACCAAATTATTTGATTTTTAATTTAAAAAGTGATATAATTATTGACGTATAGGGTAACCTACAGTTCTTTAACAAGGAGGTAAAAAAATATGGTAATTCCAAACGACAACTTCGATTTGACCAAAGCAAATCACGCCAAACAGGCCGCTTACGGCGAAATGGTAAAGGTCCAAGAAAAAATGGACGCTCTCAGTAGTAGCATCAATGACCAAACAGCCGAAATCAACGAGAGACAATTAGAGTTCAATGAACTAAAAAAACAGCAACAGGCAGAGTGGGAAAAATACAACACTGCTCAACTCGCTCTCAAGGAAGAAATCGGCGGCAAAATCACTGCGATCAAAGAATGCGACGCTCTGGAAGAAAATTTTCGATTGATGTCAGAAAACGCAGACGAAGACAGGAACAAAGCTGAAATTTACGCCTCAGGGGCAAATTTCTTTGCCAGATTGGCATCCGAAAAGATGATTGAACGCGATCAGCTAATCTCTAAGAAGCGTTCCATGATACGCCCCGACACCGATCGTTCTGCCAGATTACTTGAGCATTTAAAAAGTCTCCGTAGTGAGCGCAATGAACTGCTCAATGACTACCATGCACTCAAAAATGAGTTTAGCTTGAAAAAAGCTAATTTTGACCGCATGAAGAGCAAATACGACGCCATAAAAAACGGGACCGAAGAAAACAGCTACGATTTTCGCCCAATAATATTAGATAATCTTACAAATAAAAGATTGCTTGTAGATGCAGGTATCCCTTCTGAGTATCACGAGACCTGCAAAATCGAACAAAGAAGCGATGGGAAAATCGACATTTACTACGGTGGCAGCCTTGAAATGAAACACGGGCACATCATCATGGAGAATGGAAAGAATATTTTCTCGAGAGATCCCAAGCCCAAAAACACCGCTGTCTAAATCTAAAACTTTACTAATATTTTAAACCTTCTCAAAAAGCCGGACGTTTTGTCCGGCTTTTTCATGCAATTTTTTAATACAAAAGCCCAAATAAAGCAATCCCAGTTGCCACCGACACATTGAGAGATTCTTTCTTGCCTCTCATCGGAATCTCTAGAAATGTATTAATTAGATTATGCAACTCCGGATCGATCCCCCCCACCTCTTCGCCCGGGATCAAAATTACCCTATCGCCCAATTTCTCTTTTATCCTCGGATCATCGAGTTGACAAAGTTTACCGTTTATGTTATTTTCTAAGCCTACAATCTGCCACCCATCCGTCCTGCGTTTTACAATCATAGTCTTAATGTCGTCTTCTGGGATTATTTTTATTAGATCCTCCGCCCCCAACGCCGTTTTATGAATTTCATGATCAATTTTTTCTCTCAAATGCGGTACCAAATTCTCATCATGCACTCTCGGTGTATAACCAGATAAATAAACCCGCTTCACTCCCAAGCCTTCCGCCGTCCGAAGTATCGCCCCTACATTATAGCAAGATCTAATATTGTGTAAAACCAAAACTACTTCCATCAATTATCTCCTATCTTTACCGCCTCAAACAAAACCGTCGGCACTGCCGGTGGCGGAGTAAAATCTGTCGGCTTCATCGGGTATCGGATTTTGGTCCGATACTTCTGAATCAATTCTAATCCAAGTTGAGAAGTATAATGTCTATCCGTATTTAGGAGTTTCAAAGCAAACTGTTTTTGCAAAATCAAATAAAAAGCTTCCGGCGGATTTTTCGCCTCAATTAATTTGTGTACAATCTTTGAGCTTAAATGAAATGGCGGATTGGAAAACACTTTATACGCCTCACCCGGCAAATTATAATCCAAAAAGTCTTGTTCCACCACCTCTACATTAGAAATCTCCGCCTTTTCTAAATTCTTTCTCAATTTTTCAGCAGTTTTTGAATCCGGTTCTATAGCAATTACCCTCCCTGCTTTCTTAGACAATGCCGTTGTAATTACTCCAGAGCCAGCTCCAATTTCTACTACTTGGTCTCGTTTCTTAATGTTAGAATGACCGATCAACATCAAAGCCAGTCTCGGACTTCTTAAAAAATGTTGTGACAATAGGTGGTTACGCATTTTAGACCACCAAATTTACTAGTTTAGCTTTTTTGACAAAAATTTGCTTCTTGATGCCACTTTCGACATACTTTTGCACTTTTTTATCAGAAAGCACTGCCTCCATTACTTTCTTTTCATCCTCAAGATCATCCGCACTCATCTCGAGTTTAGCTCTAAGTTTGCCATTAATCTGCACTACTACCGTCACTACGTCAGACACCAGATACTTTTCGTCCCACTTTGGCCATTCATCATCCGCACCTAATTTTTCTAGCATTTCTGAAGCAAGATGCGGTGCAAATGGTTTTAAGAGTTTAGCGAGTACCACCAAATCCTCTTCTAGAGCTCCCACTTTATAAAGTTCATTCACGTATTCCATCAACGCCGCCACCGCCGTATTGAAGTTATACTTATGAATATCTTCGGTAACCTTCTTAATCGTCTTATTGCGAACGCTAATTGTCCTATCGAGGGCCTCCGGAGCGCGGCAGCGCGAGGATGAGCGCGCCGTCCCCGTGGCGACGGGCGACGGCGACGCGGCCCGAGATGGGACGTTAGCGTTCGTAACATCATTCAATAGGTTATAGCATCGATTAAGAAAGCGATAGGCACCGCCAACGCTTCTTGGATCCCATGCCGCATCCATATCGTACGGCCCAATAAACATTTCGTAGGTTCTAAGAGTATCTGCCCCATATCCATCATTAATTACATCAAGAGGGTCAATCACATTACCTTTGGATTTACTCATCTTCTTACCATCCGGCGCATTAATATAGCCATTATAAAGTAGTCTCTTGATTGGCTCTCTAAATGGCAAATACCCGAGGTCCGCAAAGAATTTACACCAAAAACGAATATAAAGTAGGTGCGCTACCGCATGGTCTGCTCCCACATAATAATCTACCGGCTCCCAATAAGAAATCGCCTTAGGATCCCAAGCAGCCTTAACGTCTCGTGGCGAAGCGTATCGCCAAAGATACCAAGACGAACAAGCATAACCATCCAAAGTGTCTGTTTCCCTGGTCATTTCTTCACCATCAATCGTGACTTTGAGCCAATCTTTAGCTTTGGCAAGAGCTGAACGCCCAGAATCATCTGGCTGATAATCTTTTACCTCTGGAATCATCACTGGAAGCTGGTCTTCTGGAATCGGGTGCGGATTACCTTCTTTGTCGTAAGCAATCGGTATCGGACAGCCCCAATAACGTTGCCGAGAAATCAACCAATCACGCATTTTGTAAGTCACCTTTGGCGTACCATAAAGATCTCTATCAACAAGCTCAGTTTCTACGATCGGAAGATTAAACTTCTCAGCAAACTCACGATCTCTATCATCCATCGCCGGCACTGCCATAATTGCACCAGTACCATAACCAGCTAGCACATAATCTGCCACCCAAATCGGGATTTTCTCCTTTGTCGCTGGATTTATTGCATAAGCTCCAGTAAATACGCCAGTTTTTTTCTTATTTTCCTGCCGCTCAATTTCGGATTTTTTCAAGGCATCGGCTTTATACTTAGCTACTGCATCTTTGCAATCATCGCTCACGATATAGTCTAAACCTTGATATTCTGGCGCCAGCACAATGAATGTCGCACCTTTAATCGTATCTGGCCGGGTGGTAAAGACCGTGATAGAATTTGCGGTGGCTGGCAACGACCTTTCCTCGACGCGCTCGTCTCGGCCCGTCGTTACGGGCGAGACTTCGCTCTCCTCACTCTCGTTATCGCGAGATGGTCTCGAAAAGGCGTTGCCAGCCACCAATGCAAACTCTATCTCTGCCCCTACGCTTCGCCCAATCCAATTCTTCTGCATCGTTTTAATTTTCTCTGGCCACTCTAGGTTATCAATTTCATCAAGCAGTTCATCAGCATATTCAGTGATTTTAAAGAACCACTGTTTCATTTTTTTCTTCTCTACTTCATGCCCACACCGCCAACATTTACCATTTTCTACCTGCTCATTTGCAAGCACGGTTTTGTCTTCTGGGCACCACCATTGATAAGATTCTTTTTGATAAGCTAGACCCTTCTTATAAAGCTGCAAGAAGCACCACTGAGTCCAACGATAATATTCTGGATCTGAAGTATTAATCTCCCGCGACCAATCAATCGCATAACCAAGTCGCTTAGCCTGCTTGCGAAAATTCTCGATATTAGTCTTTGTCACCTCTTGTGGCGCTGTACCAGTTTTAATTGCGTAATTTTCCGCCGGAAGCCCAAAAGTATCATAGCCAAACGGCCGAAGCACATTTAGGCCTTGTTGTTGATAGAACCGCGTAAGCACATCTACGATAGTAAAATTGCGCACATGCCCCACATGAAGCCCTGCCCCTGATGGGTAAGGAAACATTTCAGCCAACATCATCTTTGGCCTACCCTCATCTTCAGAGGCCTTAAAAGCTGAGGTCTCTTCCCAGATTTTTTGCCATTTTTCTTCAATTTTTAGCGGTTCGTATCTATCCATATCCTATATATTATACCATATTTTTACGCATAAAAAAATAGCCCCGCAGGGCTATTTTTTTACCAAACTTTAACAAGAATCTCGCCACCAAGATGATTCTTCTTAGCATCTTTACCAGTCATCAGACCTTTGGATGTAGAAACGATAATCATCCCACGACCAGACTTCACTGTTGGAAGCTCTGCCGCCGCCGAATACACCCGACGACCCGGCTTGGATATTTTAGTAATCTCGCTAAGCGTAGCGACCTTGCCCGGCTCATTAATTACAACGTGGAGCATCCCACGTGGAGCACCTTCTATAATGTCGTAAGAGGCAAGATACCCATTCTTTACCAAAATCTCGGTTACAGCTACCTTCAACTTAGAAGTAGGAACGAGAATTTCAGTCTTACCTACCATCACTGCATTGCGAATACGAGTGATAAGGTCTGCAATTTGATCTGTAGATTGTAATGACATATTTTCTCCTTTCTCCTACCAACTACTCTTTGTTACACCAGGAATTTCACCTTTACTTGCTTTTTCCCGGAAATTAATTCTTGATAAACCAAATCGACGCATATAGCCACGCGGACGACCGTCAAGCATATCACGATTCTTGAGTCTCGTCGGTGAAGCATTCCTAGGCAATTTCTGAAGACCCTCTAGATCACCAGCCGCCTTAAGCTCTGCACGCTTAGCTTTATATTTTTCATACATTTTGCGCCGTTTTTCGTCACGAAGTACTGCAGATTTCTTAGCCATTACTTCTCTCCTTTCTCAAACGGCATTCCGAAAGATTCTAGCAATTTATAGCTCCCTTCCTTAGAACCATTTTTAATAATAAAGGTAATCTCAAGCCCATGAAGAGCCGATGCATCCTCAAATGTAATTTCAGGAAACACTGTCTGCTCTTTAAGACCCAAGTTGTAATTACCTTGCTTGTCGAACGCAGTCTTTGACACACCGTGAAAATCTCTCACATGTGGCAAAGCTATATTAATCAATCTATCTACAAACTCATACATCTTGTCGTTTCGAAGAGTCACGAGATAGCCTACTGGCGCGCCCATACCTTTTCGAATTTTGAAAGTAGCAATTGATTTCTTTGCGAGTCTAGATGTAGCAGCTTGGCCGGTGATTTTTGCAAGCGTAAGTTCTACTGTTTCAGTAAACTTTTTATCCTCACGCTTTTTGCCTACACCACAGGATACTACCACCTTTTTGAGCTCTGGCACTTGATTGATGTTCTCAAGTCCAAGTTCTTTTTGTAGTTTCGCCTTTAGCTCTGAATTGTAGAGAGCTTTAAGGCGTGGTTGTGCTACAGACTTCTCAGCCTTAGTAGCAGCCGTTTTCTTTTCCGCCATTACTTAGCTCCTTTCTTTGCTTTTTTAGCTTCTTTTTCAGCTTTTTTCTCAGCCTTCTTGTCAACTTTTTTCACAGCCGACTTCACGTATTCTGCCGCTTTGACCAACTTCAAATTAGATAAATCAATCCCAAGTTGAATGGTCTTCTTGCCACCCCTAGGATTAAATTGAGTCCGCTTCAAATGCTTTTCTACGGTTTTTACACCTTCAAGACAAGCTGCGTTGTGAATACGATCAATTTTTACAATTTTAGCCTTCGTACCCTTAAGAGCGCCCGAAATCACTACTACTTCATCATTTACTTTCAAACTTTTCATTATAGTACCTCCGGCGCAAGGCTAATAATCTTCGAAAATCCAAGGTCACGAAGTTCACGAGGAATTGGACCAAAGACACGTGTACCACGAGGAGTCTTATCCTCATTTACGAGTACAGCTGCATTTTCGTCAAATCGAATCGTAGAACCATCTGGACGACGAATCGGAGCCACAGTTCGTACGATCACTGCCTTTACTACAGCTTTTTTCTTTACGCCACCAGTAGGAGAAGCTTCCTTGACCGAACAAGTAACAATGTCACCTACATGAGCATAACGAGCACGAGTACCACCAAGCACCCGAATCACTCCAAGTTCCTTAGCGCCACTGTTGTCGGCTACTTTTAGTCTAGTTTCTTGTTGTATCATTATTTTTCCTCCCCTTTGGCGGCTTCTTCTGCCTTAGCAGCTTCTTCCGCTCTTTTAGCGCGTGCAATTTCGTCTGCCCCCACTTTCTTTTCCTGTGCTAATTCCACTACATCCTCTTTCAGCTCCACCGTGCCACGTGCTTTTTCAATCACTTTCACCAAAGTATAAGCCTTAGTAGCAGATATTGGACGACAAGCAGCGATTTCTACTCTATCACCCTTGTGAGCTTGATTTTTCTCATCATGAGCCGTATATTTACGAGTTTTCGTATATTGTTTACGGTAGAGAGGATGAGTTTCCCGACTCACGATTGAAACCGTAATAGTCTTATCTCTAGAATCGGAAGTCACAGTTCCAATTAACGTATGTGCCATATTAGAACTCCTCTTTCTTAATTATTTTACATTTCACCGGCAATTTGTGCGAAGCAAGTCTGAGAGCTTCCTTAGCCTGTTCTTCAGTCACGTCAGCAATTTCGAACATTACGGTACCAGCCTTTACTTTGGCTACAAAGAATTGTGGTTCACCTTTACCAGAACCCATCTTTACATCCAAAGGTTTCTTAGTCACTGGTGTATGTGGGAAAATCCGAATCCAAATCTTACCACCACGCTTAATGTAACGAGTAATTGCCTGACGAGCAGCCTCGATTTGACGAGAGGTTATCCGCTCATTATCAAGTGACATCAAACCAAAGTCACCAAAGGCCACGGTATTGCAACGTGTAGCAACGCCTTCGTTTTTGCCTTTCTTAACCTTACGGTGAAGAGTTTTCTTAGGTAATAAAATAGCCATAATTATTTCTCCCCCTTATAAATCCAGACCTTTACACCTACGATACCAGCAATAGTTGGTGCGTGGTGACAATAAAAATCGATATCAGCTCTCAATGTATGTAGAGGCACCGAGCCTTCAATAAATTTCTCACGACGGCTCATTTCCGCACCGTTAAGACGGCCAGCCACTTCGATACGAACGCCTTTAGCTCCAGCATTCATCGTGGAAGAGAGCGCCATCTTTACTGCCCGACGGAAATTCATCCGCTTACCAAGCTGAAAACCAATGTTTTCTGCTACGAGCTTAGCATTGAGCTCTGGTTTTTTGACTTCTTCTACGTTGATCCTAATTGGACCTTCTACGATTTTTTCTAATTCTTTCTTGAGTTCGTTGATGCCAGCGCCTTGCTTACCAATCACCGCGCCTGCTTTAGCAGTCAAAATCGTGATGGTAGTAAGATTGGCCGAACGCTCAATATTTACCCGTGCAATCGTCGGGCGACTCTTAAACCGTTCTTCGATGGTTTTGCGAATCTTATCATCCTCTACTAGCCAGCGTCTAAAATCAGCCTTTCTAGTAAACCATTTGGATGACCAATCTTTGCTCACCTGAAGGCGGTAAGAGATGGGATTAACTTTCTGACCCATATTACTTCTTCTCCTTCTCTGGCTTCTCAGCAGCCTTTTTTACTTTTTCTTCGCCGGCGACCTCGACGAATATATTACTTGAAATCTTTTCAAACGGAAGTGCACGGCCACGTGATGCTGGTTTGTATCTACGCATTCTCGAACCAGAAGTTACGAAAATTCTGGCAATTCTGATGCTTTTCGGATCAATAGAAACTTTTGAATTATTCAAAAGATTTGCATTGGCCGACTCAACAGCTTTCTTTACAGCAGTAGCAGCTTTTCTTGGGGTATTCTCCAAAATCACAATTGCATCTTGAACATAACGATCACGAACAAGTGAAGCTACAATACTGGTCTTGCGAGGTTGGATATCAATACCCTTCTCGTATGCATGTGCAAAAATTGTATTAGCCATAATTAATTACCTCCCTTTGCCGCCGCAGCTTCAGCTGCTTTTTTACCACCATGGCGTTTAAATTTACGGGTAGGCGCAAACTCACCTAGCTTATGACCAACCATATTTTCCGAAATAAATACCGGTACATGGACTTTGCCATTGTGAACAGCGATAGTCCGACCTACCATTTCTGGAGAAATCGTAGATTGGCGTGCCCAAGTCTTTATCACGGTGCGATCTTCGCTGGAGAGAGCAGCAATTTTTTTGGCTAGTTTGAAGTCCACAAATGGACCTTTCTTCATACTCCTAGACATTATTTCCTCTTTCCTTCGTGGCGACTGCGCACGATCATTTTATTAGTTTTCTTGTTGTGGCGAGTTCTGTAGCCAAGTGTCAACTGACCCCATGGAGTACGTGGTGCTTTACCAGTACCGTGACGGCCACCGTCACCACCACCGTGTGGGTGATCCGTAGCATTCATTACTACGCCTCTTACAGTCGGGCGAATCCCCTTGCGACGTCTGCGACCTGCAGCACCGATTTTTACGTTCTGATGTTGCAAATTCGAAACTGTACCAATCGAAGCTTCACAAGCTACTAAAACTTTACGAACCTCACCAGATGGCATTTTGAGAGTGGCATAGCCATCTTCTTTTGCCATCAACTGAGCTTGAGCGCCAGCAGCGCGCACCATTTGTGCGCCTCTGCCTGGTGCCAACTCGATTGCATAGACAAATGTACCTACTGGAATATTCTCAAGTGGCATCCGGTTGGATTCTTCCACTTCAACCTCATTTCCAGTCTTGAAGCTCATACCTTTTTCCATATGGGTATCAGCAAGTACATAATAATATGCGCCGTTTCCATCTTTCACCCGAGCAATTCGAGCTGAACGATTTGGATCATATTCGATCTCTTCTACGGTAAAAGTAGTGTTTTTAGGTAAATTATAAGTCATTATACGATAGTGTCTTTTTACACCACCACCACGGTGACGCACAGTAATGCGACCCTGGTTGTTTTTACCCGCCTGTTGTTTCTTAGCGCGAGTCAAAGATTTAAGCGGCTTACGAGTCGTAATCTGATCGTAATCCTCAGTGGTCTTTTGACGCTGCGCAGCAGTCACAGGACGATATGCTTTAATACTCATTACTTCTTCTCCTTACCTGCATTCTTGTCTGCCTTTTTGGCATCCTTTGCGCTGGTGTTATCATTTTGTTCTTCAAATACTTTGATAGAATCACCTTCTTTCAAAGTCACATAGGCAAATTTCTTATCTTGACGATAAGTAGTTCCAGGATAAGCATGCTTACCTTTAGAATACTTAGTCTTTTTGCCTTTTCTAAGCAAAGTCCGGACATCCACAACCGTTACATTGAATTCTTTAGCTACCAATTTAGCAATTTCTTGCTTGGTTGTAGATTTTTTAATTGGAAAAACATAAGTTCGCTTAAAAGACTCTGCGTAAGTCTTCTCTGTAGCGCGTGGCTCAAGAAGATTCAACTTTATCTCTGCAGTATTTTTCTTTGTATCTGCCATTACTTATCTCCTTTCAACCAAGCTACAGTAGCTTTAAGTCCAGCTTCAGAAAACACAATCGCATCAGCATTCATAATATCAAACACATTGAGATAGGTTGCACGAACCAATTTCAAATTAGAAATATTATTAGTAGAGCGCAAAACTTCTGGAGTTTTTTCAGCCGCTACCGCAAGAACGTTTTTGTTCTCGAGCTTCAAATCTTTAAGTACCTTTATTGCATCTTTTGTCTTGCCAGTTAATTTAACTGGGGCATCCAATACGATCACAGCCTTATCTGCATTTTTGATAGATAATGCTTGAGCGATAGCCTGTCTCTTTGCCTGCTTGGAAATCTTCTTAGTGAAGTTCTCTTCGCCAGTGCGACCAAATGCCACACCACCATGGCGCCAAATCGGGTTACGAGTAGAACCAAAACGTGCTCTACCAGTACCTTTTTGCTTCCATGGCTTCTTGCCACCACCTCGTACCTCACCACGCTTCAAAGTTTTAGCATGGGATGAACGAGAATTAGCAAGATATGCATCGTAAGCGAGTTTCACGAGTTCAAAGTTTTCTACCTTGAGGCCAAAAATATCTTTATCAAGTGTAGCCATATTACTCCTCTCCCTCCACTGTTACAATACCTTTTCTAGGGCCTGGCACTGCGCCTTTTAGCCCAATCAAATTGTTCGCAGCATCGACATATGCTACTACTAGATTCTTGACCGTCACGGTTTCGTGGCCGAGACGTCCTGGCATTTTCTTGCCTTTAAACACTTTTTGTGGATACATCGAACCGATTGAACCGACTCTCCTGATGTTCCCCTTAAAGCCATGGGTGTTTCGGGACTCGTTAAAGTTCCATCGTTTCACTGTACCAGCATAACCTTTACCCTTAGAGGTACCGGTCACAGCAACTTTGTCACCCAATTTAAAACTTTCTACAGTGATAGTATCACCGAGTTTAATCCCTTCTGGGATTTCATCCACCCGAAATTCTTTTAATGTCTTCGGACAGACATTTTCACCAGCCTTTTTTACGTGGCCGGTAACCGACTTGCTCAGATTCTTACCCTGACCGTAGCCCACTTGCACAGCATTATAACCATCAGTTTCGGTGGTTTTTATCTGAGTCACTGTGCACGGACCGGCTTGAAGGATAGTTACCGGAGTAACCACGCCATCATCGCCGATAATCTGGGTCATACCAATTTTGGTGCCGAGAATGACTTGCATTTTTACCTTTCCTTTAATTTTATAACACTCTTAAAACCAGATTTACGAGCCGGTTTCCTAGTAGAGTGTCATAGCAACTAGGACCTGTCCCCATATCTAGTTATTACCACCATTATAGCACAGATTTTTTAGTTTGTCTAGAGGTTTTCTAGGTAATTATCGATAAAATCATCAATTTTACCATCGAGAACCGCATCGGTATCGGTAGTTTCATATCCCGTCCTAGTGTCTTTTACCAAACGATATGGTTGCAAAACATAATTTCTAATCTGTTGCCCCCAGCCTGCCGACTCTCCCGCTCTTAGTTCTCCAATCGTAGCCGCATTCTGCTCAATTTGCATTTGTGCCAATTTACCTCTAAGAATCTCCATCGCTTTTTCTTTATTTTGATGAAAATTTCGCTCATTTTGAATCGCCACCGCAATACCAGTAGGAAGATGTGTAATTCTAACCGCCGAGTTAGTAGTATTCACCCCCTGACCACCATGCCCACCAGAATGGTAAGTATCAATACGCAGATCTTTCTCATCAATCACTACATCTGTATCTGTATCAATTACCGGCAAAATCTCCACTAAAGAAAACGAAGTCTGTCTCAAATTATTAGCATTAAAAGGGGACAGACGCACCAACCGATGCACCCCATGCTCGGATTTCAAGGTCCCATAAGCATTTGGCCCAGTCACCTCATATACCGCAGTCTTAATTCCAGCTTCCTCACCCTCAGTTTTTTCTAATAAAATCGGCTTAAATCCTTTTTTCTCAAAAAATCTCAAATACATCCGCTCAAGCATCCCCGCCCAATCCATCGCCTCTGTACCACCCGCACCAGAAGTAATCCTAATAATTGCGTTTTTAGTATCATACGGACCAGTAAATCGAAGTGCCTTTTTGTTTTCCGCTAAATTCTGCTCCATCGCCACAATTTGCCCTTCAATCTCCGGTAATAATTCATCATCAGAGATAGAAATCAGTTCCTTCAAATCATTTATCTGAGTTTTTAAAAGCACCCATGACTCAGTTTCGTCCGAAAGTCTTGCTACCTCCTGGTTTTTCTCGGTCGCAAGTTTTACGTCTCGCCAAATTTCCGGCTCCGCCACCTCTTTTTCAAGCTCTTCCAATTTCTTAAGCTTCTCATCTATTTTAAGTTTCTCATACGCTTGCAAAAACTCCCCCTCGAGATCAGAAAGCCGTTTCTTTAGCTCTTCCATAAAAATATTATATCACACTAAAAAACTGGACAGAGGCTCTGTCCAGTTCCGCTAGCTCTAGGCCAGCAACGTCCAAGAAAGATCCACGGAGTTAAACTCCAACCGCATCTTCTCTCGGCCTACGAGAATATCGAAAATATGAAGGGTAGTCTGCCCTACAAACCGAATTTGCGTCCGGAGTAGCTCAGTGACCTCCACTTCCGCCTCACCTTCCTTGCGGAACGTCAGCGGTTGGCACGGCGTCATTTGATAGCCAAATAGCGCCATCACCTCGACCTTCTCTGTTTTATTTTTGTTAAAGTTTTTCATAAAAGACTCCTTATTTAATTAATTACAGAGTCATTTATGTGAGCCCGATTTATTGGCTCCTGGCTACCGGCTTAAATGACAAAACCGACAGCTTTAAACTTTTCTCATTGCCAGTGACCGAAGTTTAGCATGAGTTATTTCTATTTTAGCACAAATTTTCAAGAACTGCTCGTGCTTCTTCTATTGAATGCGTCTCCATCAATTTAGCCCGAAGATCCGAAGCTCCTGGGAAATTATTAATATAGATTTTGTAAAAATGTTTTAGGGGCTCATAGCTCACCCGGTGATTTTTGCTATATTCCTCATATAAGTCAAGGTGTAAATCAAGAAGCTCCATCAACTCATCTCGGCTAGGAATATGATTAGTAAAACAATACGGATTAGAAAAAACTCCCCGCCCAATCATAAAACCATCTATCTCCGGATATTTTTCATAAAGCTCCAAAGCGTGCGCCTTGTCTTTGATGTCACCATTGATAATCAACTTGGTTTCTGGGCTAAGTTCCGCTCGAAGCTTGACAATTTCTGGAATTATTTCATAGTGTGCCGGCACTTTACTCATCTCTTTTTTGGTTCTCAGATGCACCGTCAAAGCCGCCGGATGTTCCTTTAGAAGTATCGGGAGCCAAGTTTTAAATTCCTCTGGATCTTTCCAACCCAACCGCGTCTTTACCGATACTGGCAAATCCGTGTTTTTTCGAGCCTCCCTTAGACACTCTACCGCCAAATCCGGCGTTTTGATCATCGCCGCTCCTCCACCAGCCCGATTCACATTTTTGTCCGGACAACCAAAATTAAGATCCACCCCAGCAAATCCCAAAGATGAAAGCGCCTTGACAGTTTCCGCAAAATGTTCCGGATTTTTACCCCAAATCTGCGCAATAATCGGTTTGTCCGTCGGCACAATCTCCAGCCTTTCTAAAGCGTTTGCCCTACCTTTTTCCGATGCATAAGATGACACATTGGTAAATTCCGTAAAAAAGAGATCTGGCCTCCCAGCTTTTGCGACCACTTGTCGAAAAATTACATCCGTCACCCCCTCCATTGGAGCTAAAATCAAAAACGGTTTTTCTAACTTATTCCAAATATTCATCCCCTTAATTATAACATATTGTAGTTTTATACAGACATAAACAAGGTGGGGTTGTCAAGAGTTTTTCTACATATTATAATAATATACATGAAAATCCTACTTTTAGGCTATGGCAAAGAAGGCCAGGCCGTAGAAAATTATTTCAAAAAACACCATCAGGATGCCGAAATCGACATCTGGCAAGACTTCAATCCGTCAGAATTGAAACAGAGAGATTATTCATCCTATGATATAATTTTCAGAAGTCCTTCCGTCCCTCCGATCGATCGCGAGACTTCTAGTGTCACTAAATATTTCTTCGAGCACTGTCCATGCCCCATTATTGGCGTCACCGCCACCAAAGGCAAAGGCACCACCTGCTCTTTCATCAAGGCCCTCTTAGACGCTCACGGTGAAGACGCCTATCTTGTTGGCAATATTGGTGAACCAGCCATTAATGTCTTAGATCAATTAAAACCTAGTTCTGTCGTAGTTTACGAAATGAGTAGTTTCCAACTCTGGGATCTCAAAACCTCCCCACATATCTCTGTAATCGGTACCATCGAGCCAGATCATCTTAATGTACACAAAGATTACGAGGAGTACAAAAGCGCCAAAGCCAACATCTGTCGATATCAGACCTCTCAAGATTTTTGTATTTATTATCAAGACAACCCGGATTCAGTAGCTATCGCAGAAAAATGCCAAAAAGCCTCCAAATTTTCTTACCCATTTAATATCCCAGAAGACGTCAAAGCTGCTATCAAACTACCAGGTGAGCACAACGTTAGAAACGCCATCGCCGCTATCGCTGCCGTAGCTTTCTATTTGAATATATCACCAGATGAATATTTAAGAGAGTATAAAACTGAAATCGAGACCGGTTTATCTAGTTTTAAAGGACTTCCTCATCGTCTCGAATTTGTCCGTGAAGTTGACGGCGTCAAGTTTTATGACGATAATTTCTCTACCAATCCTGCCTCTACCAGAGTAGCCATCGAAGCTTTTCCTGACCAAACCGTTATTCCTATCATCGGTGGCCTAGACAAAACCAATTACGAAGATCTCCCCGAAATCTATGAGATTTTAAACACTAAGACCGTCGATATTCCAACTATCGTTTTGATGGGCGAATCTGGCCATGAACTTTTCAAAAAATATCAAGACGAAAGATTCGTTTTAACCGAATCCCTCGAAGAAGCCATCAAAAAAGCCTACGAAGAAGCCAAAAAACACAAAAATTCCATTGTTTTGATGTCTCCATCTGCCGCCTCTTTTGATATGTTTAAAAACGTCTATGACCGCGGCGATCAATTCAAAAATTTAGTTTCGCTTCTAATTCCATAAGCGCAGCTTTTTCTACCGAAGATACAGTTGCAAAACCTTTGATTCCTGACCCCGCAAATTCTCTAGAAAGTTCAATCATTTTGCTTTTATCGATCCCCTTAATCAAGTTTGGCATATTGTCATATTTGTCTACTTCCTCATTCACAAAATAATTCTCTGCATAATAATCCGCAACTTGCCCTACAGTCTGTGCTCCCATCTGGAATCGCCCCAAAGCATATTGCTTAGCCGATTCAAAATCTTTATCCGAAATCTCACCGTTTAATGCTCTCATCATTTCAGTCTGAATCAATGAAAATAGTGCTTCTGCATTTTCTTCGTTTACCTCACCGTCAAAATCCCAATAAGTACTATGCGCATTCGAAGCAATCGCGCTCCCCATGCCATAGACTAGGCCGCGTTTTCTAGCCACTCCAAAAATCCGTGAGTTCATCGTTCCATTCAAAATATGATTGAGACAATTCATCGCAAACACTTCCTTGGGCGAAAGATGCCGCGGTGTTACCAAAGAAAACCCAAAAGTAATATTTGAGGCATCTTTTCTTCTGATCGCTACCATCTCTGTAGACTGCAAATTCGCAAACGGAATCTCAAATTTCTCACCTTCCTTTAATGGCCAAGACTCTAATTCATGAATAATCTTATGTTTCCGCCCATGAATCTTTCCGGCAATAATAAATGTCATATTTTTCGCCGTATGAGTACGTCGATAATGCTCTCGAATGTCTTTAAGCTCAATATTAGAAATTGTTTTTAGCCTTTCCGAAAGATCCAAAATATCTTCACCCACTGCCTGCTGCACGCGCGGCCACAAAAGTCGATAATAATCGTTCATGTAACCAGTGAGTTCCGAACGCACATTAGCCTTTTCAGACTTCAATTCTTCCTCATTAAATCTCGGCTCCGCAATTGACAATCTCTGAAGCTCCATAATTCTATCCCACTCAAAATCCGCGCATTCCGTCTCATAACATACCGAGATATCCGAAGTCCAAGCATTATGATAAGCTCCATTCTTGGTAAATTCCGCTTCAAACTCTTGCTCGTCTTTAAATTTTGCATTTGCCCCAAACGCCAAATGCTCCACCACGTGAGGCAATTCATAGATGTTATGATTTTTGGCATACATCATCCCCGCCCGAAATTGAATCCGAGTTGCCATCACCGAAGCGCCAGGAACATCAACTAGAAGTCCCTTGGCACCATTTTTTAACTCTATTTCTTCTACCGAATGTTTCACTTTCTCTTCGACTTCTTCTTTTTAGCGGATTTTTTCTTCTTTGAACCAGATTTTTTTGTACTAGCTCTTTTTACCCCAACACCCGAAGTGTTTTTCTTAAATTCATCATCCAAATTCTTTTCGCCTGCCGAAATCTCATTCACACCCTTATCGTTGCCAGACGCCATCTTAGTAAGCTCAGACTCATACTCCTCGCCATCGGTCACATTATCTTCTGCCGCCTCTGTCGGAGTGATAGTTAGAAGAATTTTTAGAACTTCTTCACGTAGATTTCTCTGCAATCCGTCAAATAGCTTCTGCGACTCCGAACGATATTCTACTAGAGGGTCTCTCTGTCCTACTGAACGCCAGTGAATACCTTCTCTTAGATGTTGCATATTCTCTAGATGTTGCATCCAAAGCATATCAAGCACCTTAAGATACACTTCACGTTCTACCTTTCGCATCGTCTCAGAGCCAAACAATTGTTCTTGTTTCTTGTAAGCCTCCTCTATCGCCTCAAAAGCCAACTTTTCACGTTCTTTTTCTTTGCGTTTTATTCCAATTTCATGAATCAAATCGTCATCAAAGTTAAATACCGCTTTAAAATTCGCGTCAAAATCTTTATTTACTCTAGAAGAAAACTCAGTCAAAGATTTTGCCTCATCTCGCATCAACCTCTTAATTTCTGGATAAATATCGTCACCTTCAAGAATCTTTCGTCGCATCATATAAACTACTCGACGATGTCGATTGATTACGTTATCATACTGCACCACATTCTTCCGCGAATCAAAGTTAAATCCTTCGATCCGTTTTTGCGCCGATTCTAGCGTCTTCGAAATAGCCCGAGTCTGAATCGGAGTGTCGTCCGGCACACCCAATCTCGTCATCAACATTTTTACTCTATCGCCCTGGAAAATCCGCATCAAATCATCTTCACAAGATACGAAGAACTGCGTCGTACCTGGATCGCCTTGCCGACCACCACGACCACGCAGCTGATTATCTACCCTTCTAGAATCATGTCTAGCCGAGCCAATCACTACTAAACCGCCGAGCTCCTTGACTCCCTTTCCTAATTTAATATCGGTACCACGCCCTGCCATATTGGTAGCAAGTGTGATTGCGCCTTTTTCGCCGGCTTTAGCGATAATCGCCGCCTCACGCTCGTTGTTTTTTGCGTTCAAAATCTCGTACGGGAGCCCAAATTGCTCTAGATACCTTGCAATTTCTTCGTTGTTGGCAATCGAATCCGAACCTACCAAAACTGGCTGTCCTTTCTTGTGATACTCTTGGATCGCTTCTGCAATTGCTTTTAGCTTACCAGCCTTAGTCTTATAAATCAAATCATCTTTGTCTACCCGAATAATCGGCTTGTTCGGTGGAATCTGTATTACGTCTAGAGCATAAATCTGCTGAAATTCTTCTGCTTCCGTAAATGCCGTACCGGTCATACCAGATAATTTCTTGTATAAACGAAAGAAATTCTGGAACGAAATCGTCGCAAGCGTCATCGATTCTTGTTTTACTACCACGCCTTCTTTAGCCTCAATCGCTTGGTGCAAACCTTCGTTATATCGACGGCCTTGCATCAAACGCCCAGTATGTTCGTCTACGATGATCACTTCGCCAGAATTGGTAACTACATAATCTTTATCTCTCTTGAAGAGTACTTCTGCACGAAGCGCCTGCTCCAAATGATAAACTAACGGTGTATTTTTGGTAGAATATAAATTCTCCACCCCTAGCATCTTTTGAACTTTATCAATCCCCTCGTCAGTAAGAGTTACCGAACGCCTCTTTTCATCCAAAATATAATCTTCTGGTGTAAGTCTTGCCGTAATCTTAGCAAATTGATAATAAGAATCCGGATTATCGCCCGCTGGCGCACTAATGATGAGTGGAGTCCTGGCTTCGTCAATCAAAATCGAATCCACTTCATCCACAATTGCAAAATTCAATTCTCTCTGACGCAAATTATCCACCTCTGAAGTCATATTATCACGCAAGTAGTCAAAACCAAACTCATTATTTGTGCCATATGTAATATCAGCATTATACGCTTCCTTACGAGTACATGGCTTGAGATGTAAAAATCTCTCGTCATCATGTTGATCGTTTTCGTATTCACGATCATAAATAAATGAAGCATTATTGATAATTACACCAACCGACACCCCTAGAAAATCATACACTGGGCCATTCCAGCCCGCATCGCGCTGCGCCAAATAATCATTCACCGTCACCACATGTACACCATGTCCAGAGAGAGCGTTGAGATAAGCTGGGAGCATTGCCACCAAAGTCTTACCCTCACCAGTTTTCATCTCGGCTACTGCACCGCTATTTAGCACCATTCCACCGATCAATTGCACGTCATATGGACGCATTTTGAGCACCCGTTTTGAAGCTTCTCTCGCCACTGCAAAAGCCTCTGGCAAAATCTTATCCAAAGATTCACCTTTATTAATCCGCTCCTTTAGATCATTGGTTTGACTTTTGAGCTCTTTATCGCTCATTGCCTCATATTTAGGCTCCAAAGCGTTAATACCTTGTGCTTTTTTCCAAAGTCTTTTCAAAACTCGCTTCTGCGCGTCACCGAATACTCCCTGAAGAAACTTCGTAAGCGCGGTTTTGTCCGCCAACTTATCGGTTGGCTTTTTTTCTTTTGCCATTAAATACACTCCTATTTACCCCCATTATAACACACTAGCTCCTCTTGATAAAGAGGTTTTTGAGACTTCTTTTTTGACGATGCGGTTGCATTTCTAGTTTGTATCGCCTAATCTGACCAGTCACCTTAGCTTCAACCAAATCCACCCCCGCAAAGATATTCGAACATTCATCTTTTGCGGCAATCACTTTACCACCTGGAATTTCCATCGCCACCGAAATTTCATACTTATCACCCTTGGATTTACCAATTTCCGTTACAATCACTTTTGCTACAATATCTTTTTTGTACCCTCTAGGGAGATATCTATCCAATTTACCAATTCTTTTTTCTACGTACCTCTTTAAACCTTCCTCCACCTTGTAGTCATTTCCAGTAATTTCAATTTTTTCTATCATTTTTCCTCCTTACAAATAATAATTACAATTCCTTCTTTCCACCCAAATACGGTTGCAAAACCTTAGGAACCTCAAATTTACCACCCTCTTTAGCATAATTCTCGAGCAACACCACCAAACCTCTTGCTAGAGGAATTGCCGTCCCATTCAGAGTATGCACAAATTCCACCGAACCGTCTTTTCGTCTTACTCTCACATTGCAAGCTCTCGCCTGAAAATCCGTACAGTTAGAGCACGAAGTAATCTCTTGATATTTTTGATTTACCGGCGACCAATATTCCATATCGTATTTTTTGGCCGCTGGCGCACCAAGGTCTCCAGCTGCAATATTGATCACATGATAAGGAATCTCTAATCCTTGCCAAATATCTTCCTCTATCTCAAGAATTTTCTCATGTATCTCCTTTGACTGCTCCGGAAGACAAAAAACATACATCTCTAATTTATTAAACTGATGTACTCTGAATAAACCTCGCGTATATTTACCATAAGTCCCCGCCTCTTTTCTAAAACAAGCTGAGTAACCAGCATAAAAAAGCGGCAAATCCTTTTCGTCCAAAATTTCATCCATATGATAACCAGTAAGCGGCATCTCGGCCGTCGCAATCATCGCAAGGTCCTCACCCTCGATAAAATACTCATCCGATTGTTCTGAAGTTCGTGGATTAAATCCACACCCCTCTAGAACGCGTGACGACACCATATCCGGCACTGTCATATAGGTAAAACCGTGCTCCAAAACCTTCGACAATCCATATTGAAAAAGTGCATTCTCAAGCAAAGCCAAATCGCTCTTTAGATAGTAAAATTTCGCCCCTGCTACTTTTGCGCCTCTTTCAAAATCGAGCCATCCTCTTGAAGTCGCATAGTCCAAATGATCGACACCTGTTTTATGATTCTCCCCCCATTTTTTCACTTCAACCGAGCACTCCTCACCACCTAGTGGCACATCATCAAAAATTACATTTGGAATCTGTTTTAGCAGGGTATTTAGCTCATTTTCTACCGATGAAAGTGCCGTTTCTTTTTCCGACGCCTCTGTTTTAATTTTCTTGCCTTCCTCAATCAGCTCTGGCGCAGGTTTACCACCTTTCATCTTGCTAGCAATTTCGTTCCTCTTGGCTCTCAAAGCCTCTACCTCAGACAAAATCGCTTTTCGTTTATCGTCTAGCTCTATCACCTCTGGTACATTAATCTTATATCCCTTTTCCTTGGCTGACTTTTCTACGAGCTCTAGATTCTCTCGAATAAACTTCACATCTAACATATCTACATTATAGCACAAAATAATGCATGATAAGTATCTAAATTCAAATCCGCCGGCCTTGCATTTTGGTCAATCCCTAATTCATCAAAAATCCTCAAAAGTTCAGTTTTTGGCTTCAGGCTAGCTAGATTATGTACTAATTTCTTTCTAGGCGCTCTAAACGCTATTTTAATTAGAGAAAACAGCTTCTCTTCATATTTTGGCCCATTTTTAAATGGCTCCAAAATCAAAACCTGCGAATCCACTTTTGGCGCCGGCTCAAATTCCTCTTTCAACACCACCGGTCCAAGTGCCGGAATAGCTCGGTTTTTTACAAATAAAGACAAAACTGACTCTTTTTTATCGCAAACCCGTTCCGCCACCTCTTTTTGCATCAAAAGCACGACTTTTTCTGGCAAATTTGGCTGAGTGAGCACCTTCTCTATAATTGGACTTGTAATATAGTATGGAATATTTCCTACCACTGTATAGGGCTCAGAGATACTCGAAAAATCAAATTTCAAGATATCTTCATTGATTACCTCTAGGTTCTTCCCTGGGAATGATTTCGGCAAATTGGCCGCCAATTTAGGATCAAATTCCACGGAAAGCACCTTAGAAAAGCGTTTTAGAAGCGAAGAAGTCAAAGTGCCAAGTCCTGGCCCTATTTCTAAACAAAGTGCGTGAGAAGCCTCAGAGGCCGCCAAATCAGCTATTTCATCAAGGATTTCCCGATTTTTGAGCCAATGTTGCCCTAGCGACTTATCGACCATTTCGGTTAGTCCAGTCTGTTGCAAGGTCAAACTGTTCAGGGTTAGAGGCTGCAAACCCACCAGTATCATACACCTTACCTGGCCCAAGAGATGTTTCCACCGTCGAACATCTCGGATATCTAGCTAAGTTTGCCGCTACCAATACATAACCATCCGCGTCCACCTTTGCACCGTCTTCTCTTACGTTATAGCTAGGAGAAACGCCACAGGTTCTTGCAGCATTTTTCATCACCAACCCCATGTCAAGATCGTAGTAAGTCTCTTTTCTCTCTACTACTACGCCGTTAGCCTTAGTTACAGTATAAAAATTCGTACCCATTCCAGCAGTGAGCGGTCTTCTCTCCATCAAACTCGCCCCTACCGCCACAATTTTCTCTACCGGCTCTCTTGTTACAGATTCGGAAATTAACGTTCTCGAAACTTCCACTCCGTCCACATATAATACCTCATAATTAGAAACTTTAAGACCAACCTCGCCTAGTTGTCTTACCTCTTTTTGACCCGGAGCAAGATTATAGTCTTTTACCTCTCTTTCCGTGAATGGTATCTCTGTCTCTACCGTAACACCTCTACCACCGTTTCTAGTCACCTCATAAACCATTGCCACCCCTGTTTCTAGAAAGTTGGTATTTTCTACCACCTTAATTTCATCGCCATCATATACTGTAATTCCCGCCTCACCAATGATAGTCTTTGGATCAGTGCTTGCACTCATTATGTATTTTTCACTCATTCCCACCTTGATCAGTGCCGGTTTGGATCGGTAAATATTAATAAAGAAATTATCGTTATCAATCTTGGTATCAAAAGCTGGCTCCACCTTATCGGTAACATTAATCTTATATCCAGCCTTATCTAGAGCCTCTTTTACGGTTCGGGCCGTCGTTCTAACGGTCAATTTTACCCCTTCATCATAAAAGGTCACAAAATGCTCATCCTGTTCCTCATAAACGCTATTTTCGCCCTCCGCAAAGGTGTTCACCATCGCGTTTTTAGCAATAGTCACCCCAAAAACAAACGCCAACATAAAAACAGTAGCCAGAAATAATATCTTATCAGCTCTCTTATCAAGCCTCATACCCCTAATTATAGCACAGATCAGCTAAAAAGTAAACCCTTATGCCTTTTCTCACCCCTGTAACATCCCTGTAATACCTCTGTAGCGCATGTATTACATAGTCATCAAACATCAAAATAAACCTGCAATGCAGGTTTATCATATCAATTTCTAGGTGAAAATATAGCCAAAGTAATTCAACACTCCTACTAACTTCTCTCCCAATCGGCTCAGGTCTCTCTCAACGAATCGATTGATCCGAACCTACTCTTATTTTAGCATAGCCAAAATCATTGTCAATATTGATTTTTCACAAATTTTATGTCATAACATTACTTGACAAATGTTACAAATATGATGCACTAAATATACTTTTTATGCTATAATAGAGTCATGAACTGGAGGAAATGGTTAGACGATTTTATTTTGGCCGGAAAAGGCATTCTTATGGCCACCAAAGAAAAACGCTTCTGGTATGGTTTTATACCTACTTTCATCTTTTTTGCTATGCTAATAAATCTTCTCGCTGGCGGTTTTTCCAAATTTCAACTCATGTACGCCACCGGCTTTTCTGGCTCAATGGTAATTTTAAGAGATGCTTTCTTGAGCATCTTCGGTATTAATCAAATTTTCATCGATTGGCTTCCTACCTTCTTTTTGGCTCTTCTTCAAGGTGTTCTTGTCGGCCTTATTGTTTTCCTTTGGCACAAGAAAAAAGAGGCCACCGCAAATTCTTCTTCCACCAACTCCGCCAATGTCGAAAAAGCCGGTATCATCACCGGCCTTATCGCCCTTGGTGCTGGCTGCCCTACCTGTGGCACCACCTTACTTACCCCACTTCTTGGCGCAATTTTCTCTACTGGCTCACTTGCCATCGCTGGAGTCATTTCTTGTCTAGTCACCATCCTCGCCGTCGTTATCGCAATTTTATCACTAAAGCGCCTCGGCGTCGAAACCTATGTTATAATAGTAAATGAAAAATACCTTTCAAAAAAGGCCAAGAAGGAGAAAGATGGAGGATCAAAAAGAAAACAAACCCGGCAAAAATAACGCCGCCAAGATCGCTAGAATTATTGGGATTTTTGCCATTGTCGGCGTAATTATCGCCGCTATGGTAATCAGTTTCAATCACAAAGTTCCTAATTCCGAAAAAGTTTGGGACAAAGACACTACTATCGGCAATATCGACGCCAAAAATTATTTTATTATTTATTCCGACATCGTCTGCCCATACTGTGTCGCCTTCGAAAACGCCATGATCGAACATCAAGAAGAGTTCGAAAGATATATCAAAGAAAACGACGTTCTTGTAGAAATTCGTCTTTCCGACTTTCTTTACGAATATGGCCAGTCCAACCCTATCGCCTCTCGTCATAGCGCCGAAGGCGTCTATTGTGCCAAAAGAGAAGGCAAGTTCTGGGATTACTACGACCACATCATCACCAGAGTCTGGAACGATTACTTCAAAAACTCCGGCAAAAATGCCTTCGCTGAACTTAATAGCCAAGGCAAAGATTACTGGATCAAACTCGGCAAAGACGTTGGTCTAGGAGATAGCTTCGAAAAATGCGTCC
This sequence comes from Candidatus Saccharimonadota bacterium, assembly GCA_017545585.1. Lineage (GTDB taxonomy): Bacteria > Patescibacteriota > Saccharimonadia > Saccharimonadales > Saccharimonadaceae > Nanosyncoccus. The sequence continues at coordinate 12,800 of JAFWMK010000006.1, read as the reverse complement.
AAAACGACGAAACTCTCAAAGAAGTCGAAGAAATCGCCCTAAAAACCGTCAACAATATCGATGGCATGCCATACTTCAAGTTCAATTCCTACATCGCTTCCGGCTTTGATCTTTCCTGGGGTTGGGAACATGTCAAAATGTACTTCGACACCGGCCTCAAGTCTAAATAAACTCTTTGATTCGATATTTCCCTGATGCCACTTCAGCATCTCCAATCACAATTGCTGCCTTAGCAATCTTAGACGCATATTTCATTTTGTCACCCAATTTTCGATCCCCCGCTACTATAGTTACAGACAAGCCTTCTTTTCGCTTTTCGTTAGCTACTTCTAAGGCATACGAATTTTCTTTCTCAGAAATCGGCACCACCGCTATATCCAGTGGCTTTTCATCAGCCATTTTAATTAATTTTTTATCAGAAAGCACATAAAACAACCGGTTCAACCCAATCGAACCACCCACTCCTGGGAACTTTTGATCGGTAAAATATTCCGCCAAATTTTCGTATCGTCCACCGCCACACACCGAACCAATCTCTTTGTACTCCGGCAGCACAAACTCAAACACTGTCCCTGTATAATAATCAAGTCCTCTTACAATCCTCATATCCGCCACAAAATTATCACATGAACTTGCCTTCAAAAGTTCCGCCACCTCTGTAAGCTCGCTCAAACCCTGCGACAATACTTCATTTTCTACCTCTAGAGCCTTTACTCCATCCACCACCTTCTCGCATTCACCAGCAAGCTCAATAAATTCCAAAATCTTCGCCTTTTCATCCGCCGATAGCCCAATTTCATCAAGCGCCGCCTCAGTTTTCTCCGCTGGCACTTTTTCCGAATGATCAATAATGCTATAGATGTCAGAAGCTTTCTCCTCCAAATTTAGCCCAGCAAGAAGACCCTTCAAAATCTTTCGGTTGGAAATTCTAGCCACCACTGGTGTTTTAAGCTCAAACGCTTCAAAAGTATCAAGCAACGTAGAAATCACATCCGCATCATAAAAAAGTGGCAATTTCTCGCGCGAAACCACGTCCACATCGCACTGATAAAACTCGCGAAATCTCCCCCGTTGCGCCCGTTCTCCCCGAAAATTCTCCCCCATCTGCGCTACTTTAAGAGGAAAAACAAGATCGCTTTCGTGCTCCACAATATAACGCGCCAAAGGTACTGTATGGTCAAATCGAAGAGCCTCCGTGGCGTCTTCCATTGTTTCTGCGGTTTTCGCTACTTTATATATTTGCTTTTCCGTATCTCCACCCGCCTTGGCCAGCAAAATTTCCGTCCTCTCTAGCATCGGCGTCTCAATATTCAAAAATCCATGTGCTTTATATTTTTTCGCAATTTTGTCTTTTAATTTATCAAATATAGCCTGCGTTTCCGGTAGAAGCTCTTGAGTCCCAGAAATTGGCGCAGTATTTATCTTTTTCATATTTTCATTATATCACATATGTGGTATAATAAGTACACGGCTCTGTAGCTCAGTTGGTAGAGCAGAGGCCTGAAGAGCCTTGTGTCACTGGTTCAAGTCCAGTCGGAGCCACCAATAAAGAACGCTTCGCTTGTGCTTGCGTTCAAAAAGTGGAGCTTCGGGCTTACGCCAACGGAGCCACCAGAATTTATATAAAGCCGATTTTTCGCCACTAAGCCCCTGTAATTCGCTGTTAAGTACCTTGCGAAGTTCAGGGGCTATTTTTTTGACGATTTTTCGATAAAAACGAGCCATGGGTATGGTTCTACCTCTATAATTTTGGCTGTTAATACCCTAATAATCGGCGTTAGCATCAAACCCAAAACTTTCAAACTTATCCATCGTCTATGGTATAATTAAGGTAACGAGTTGTTTATGGTGGGCCTGCTTGGTGGATAAAATTAATAAGGAGGCAAATGAACAATAACGACAAAATACAATTATTTGAAAATACTCCAGTGCGCCACGAATGGGATGCGGATAGGGAGGAGTGGTTGTTTTCGGTAGTAGATGTGGTAGCCGTGCTAACGGAGCAGCCAGAACATGATGCTGCTCGCAAATACTGGAAGGTACTAAAAGGCAGACTCAAAAAGGAAGGTAGCGAGTTGGTAACAAATTGTTACCAACTGAAATTAAAATCATCAAAAGACGGCAAGAAGTATCTGACTGATGTCATGACCACTGAGCAAATCTTGCGTCTTGTCCAATCTATCCCATCTAAAAAAGCCGAGCCGTTTAAAATTTGGCTTGCCAAGGTAGGCAACGAACGCATCGAAGAAACCATTGACCCCGAGAAGGCAATTGATCGAGCTACGGAAACTTATTTCAAGAAAGGCTATTCCGAAGAGTGGATTCATCAGCGCCTACTCTCTATCCGTGTCCGCAATAATCTCACTGACGAGTGGAAAAATCGTGGCGTCAAGAAGGGCATCGAATACGCCATCCTGACAGATGAAATTACCAAAGCCTGGTCTGATATGACTACCAAGGAATATAAAAGTCATAAAGGCTTAAAGAAAGAAAATCTTCGCGACAATATGACTGATCTAGAGCTCGTTCTAACCATGCTCTCCGAAGCCACCACTACCGAACTTGCAAAAGTTGAAAATCCGCAAGGATTCCTAGAAAATCAAAAAATCGCTCGTCGTGGCGGTAAAATCGCAGGTGACGCTCGTGCCGAAATTGAAACCGAGACTGGTCGTAAAGTTATTTCGTCAAGCTCTGCACCCGAGCTTGAACCATAATAGTCGCTTAGGTCTTCATGATAAACATAGTGATATAATATGTAATATGAGCAATATAATAGTCACTTCTGGTCGTAAGTATATAGATATCGACGCATACGCCAGTATAATAGCCTACCGTGAACTACTGAAAAAGCAAGGAAACAATGCGACTGCCTCTACCTTAGCTACGCTTAACCAAAGTATCCCACCTTTTATTTTGAAATTAAAATATCATCTTGATTCGACGGAGGCAGTAAAAGATACTAAATATATCGTGTTAGACACTTCTAACCCTGAGTTCTTTGACAAACGAGTTACCACCGAAAATCTAACTGAAATTATAGACCATCATACCGGCTTTGAGGATTATTGGAAAAAATATCCGAATATCAAAACTCAAATTGAATTTATTGGCTCAGTTTGCACCATAATTTATGAACGGATTATAGCTTCTGGACATAAAAACATCCTAGACGCAGACTTGTGTAAAATGTTAGTGGCAGGGATCTTGGATAATACGCTAAACCTTAAATCCAGTATTACTACTGATCGTGACCGTATTGCATATGAGCAGTTGATGAAGATTGGGGAATTATCTGATGATTATTATGCTAAATATTTTACTGCTTGTGAATCTGAGATCTTGAAAGATTATACTAGGGCGATTAAAGACGATATAAAAATTGAGAAAGTTGGGACTCTGCCAGAAGTAATTGGCCAAATGGTTGTTTTGAATATAGATAACTTCAATATTGAGAAAATGGAAAGTGTTTTTGCGGAATATCCAGAGTGGCTGATGAATGTTATTTCTTTAGAAGATGGTAAAAGTTATTTGTATTTTGGTGGAGACAACGTACGGAAGAGATTAGAGAAAATGTTTGACAAACAATGCGATGCGAATGACTTGTTAGTACTAGATAAGTTCTTGCTCCGCAAGCAAATCATGAAAAAAGCACGAGAAATATCTTCCTTGTAGATTGTTAATGCCTGAACAATTCGCCCCCACCAAATTATAAGAAACTCGGCATTTTCGCCGATTTTTTAGTAGCAACAATCAGCAAAAAATACCCCCAAACCAAAAAACTTCAGATAAGCATTGACATTTTAAGTAATCCGTGATATAATATAAGCGTAGTTATTCAGTTCTGGAGGGGGGTGAAGAAATGAATGATAGTATTGTTACAAGTTCAATGGAAACAGATTTCAAGACATTCCATGAAGAATACCTTGAAGAATATCGAGGATGGTTCCTGATATATCTTGATATAGCAGAAAAACTCCTCGACTTCGAAGCAGTGTTGCAGGAAGCCAACAAAATGAAAGAAATCTTCAAAAACGGCCGAACGTTCGGAGAGGATTCCGAAGAAGAAACCGCCATAGCAATCGGAGATTTTCTCCATCACCGCTACGGAATGAAATGGTCTATAGAAGGTTTCTATGTAGCGACGGCTAGATTGCAGTCGGAGTTCAATGCGACAAAAACACTCGAAAAGTCGCTCTGGGAAAAACTCCTTGAAGCCGGAAAAAAAGCCTGGTATAACGACGAAATGTCCATCTGTCGCTTAGAAGGCAAGACATTCTCTTGCACACGAACGCTTTTGACCACAACACCAGAAGCGAAGCATCGAATCAAGTGCTACAGAGAAGAACTTAGCCAAAAAACCGAAGAGTCAATATCCCCAGATTTTCTGGAGATAACATTTCACTCAACCCACGCTGCGCTGTGGAGCTTAGCTCCAGTCAAATTCCATTGAACTCATAGCGACCGGCCTTCCGGTCGCTATTTATTTTTCTCGTCTTGGCAATACATCAAGAAAACGCGTAGCGTCTTTATGGTTTTGGCTAATTATCCCTAGTTCAATACCATCCATAGGTGCTTCTTCACGCCTAAGTCTATTCAAAAAACAATCAACTAGCGCCTCAGAAATCTTCAATCTCGAAAGTTCAACTTCAGTCTTTGGCTCAGAATAGAACTTTGCCCAATGCTCAGCTTGTTTATATATCTCATAATTAATTAAATTTCGTATTTCTTTAGGCGGCATTTTGCCAGCTGCCAAACTTTCACAAAACTGCGCAAATTCATTTTTACTCCTAGGAAGACAAAGCACAAAATGCGGAACATTTTTCATGGTAGGGAGATCATTTTTAGAACATGTAGCAGGGTAAATAATATCAGTAAAACCATGTCGTTTGTCAAAATTGTCATGAATTTTAGACAGTTTACGATTTCCATGCCCAATCGTTAAGTCAAAACAAATTAGCTGCTTTATAGTCTCCATTTCCCCATTTTCATTTTTAACATTTACATCCATAAACAAAGCATTGTCAGCTTTGTTAATAAAATCATCGTAATCACTAGTAAGGATAGTGGCAGCTGGAGCACCATCCGGTGAATCAAAAAAACCAGTTTTTATTAACGGATAAAAGAATCCTTCCAGCATTCTGCCGGCAATTTTATCTTCCACATTATCGTCACCTTGATCATAAAACAAAAAATTCCTCTTACACTCCTCGACCTTTCGAGCATGCCCAGAAGAGTATTTTTTTAAACCAACATCCGAATACTTTCCAACATACTCAGCTTGTTCTCTATAGTCCAAGGGGCCAATATAAAATCTAGCTACATCTTTTTGGCTGTCAAAATTCCTAGGCGTAATAGTCGTCTTTAGATCTTTTTCCCTGTCAGAGACCTCATCTATAACAGCACATTCAGCAGAAAAAACACCACGATAAGATTCATTTTTAGCCTCGATATTAGGATCATACGGCTCAAATTTAAAACCTCGAACGACAGTTCCCCTAGACCGATCTACAATTTCACCATATGGATAATATTTATTTGGCTCTATTTTAGTAAGATCAATAGCAGAAGCACCTAATTTTCTTAATGTTTTTTCACGCTCTTCATCATTTTCTTTAGACTGTTTAAAAGCCTCCTCCGTCCAATATTCGGGACTCTGGTCTGGTAAATCATGCCAATTAGCGATTTCACCATCCTTATTAATCTTAGCTTCAGCTTCGATCTTGATATACCCTTTATTACGCGATTTCATCATACCTCCTAAAAAGCTTAGTTCAATTTTATCATAAAATAGGTTTCTTTTACACTTTTTTCTGTTTTTGTGGTATAATATATAAAGACGGTATTTGGGCCGGTAGCTCAGCTGGTTAGAGCACGGGCCTTTTAAGCCCGGTGTCGAGGGTTCGAGCCCCTCCCGGCTCACCATTAAGGTGAATAGCCCAAATCACGTCCTCTGGGCGGTTAGCTCAGCTGGCTAGAGCGCGTCTTTGACGTAGACGAGGTCACAGGTTCAACTCCTGTATCGCCCACCAAGCTATTTAATTATTTCCACCACCTTCTGGTGGCTTTTTTGTCCTTTAAGAATCTCTATGCAAGATTTACTCACCCCATAGTAATCAGACAAAGCCCGAATCAGCGCCACGTTCGCTTCCCCATCATGCGCCCTCGCATGAAGATATACCACCAATGACCCATCATCAGCTTCCACGATTTTCTGACATTTCGCCCCTGGCTTCACCGTCACTTGAATATTCATAAATAATATTATATAATAGAACGATGAAAATTGGAATTTTTGACTCCGGCAAAGGCGGCACCACCATCATGGCGGCCATCAAGAAACTTCTAAAAAACGAAGAATATTTTTATATTGCCGATTCCAAAAACTGTCCTTACGGCGAAAAGTCCGACGAAGAACTTCAAAAAATTGTCATAAAAAACGTCGAAATTCTAAAAAATTGGGGCGCTAAAATTATCATTATCGCTTGCAATACCGCCACGGTTAAATGCATTAGCACTCTTCGCCAAAAATACCCAGAAATTAGTTTTGTCGGCACCGAACCGGCTATCAAATTAGCCACCAGCACCGATGCCAAAAACATTCTAGTTCTTGCCACCCCCGGCACCGTCAAATCTGAACGCACTCATCAACTCCTGACTGAAAACCAGAAAAAAGGCCAAAATATCACTCTGCTCCCCTGTCCTGGTCTTGCTGACACCATCGAAAATAACATCCAGCTCGCACCAGATTATCAGCCGCTTCCATTGACAAAAACAGCAAAAGATGTTATAAATAACAAACTCCGTACCCTCTTTCAAGACATTGAGACCACACCTGACATCATCGTACTAGGCTGTACTCATTATTCCCTCATCAAACCTGAAATCCAAAGTTTTTTCAAAACCAGCCAAATCATAGACGGAAATAGCGGCGTCGCTCATCGCACCGCCGCTATTATAAACAAGCTACGTTAAATTATTTTTTCTTAGTAGCCTTCTTAGCAGCCTTTTTAACTTCCTCTATCTTTTCTACTACCTTTGCCGCTACCGGCTTTTTACCAGTATTTTCAGCAATAATAGTAGTATTTTGCCAAATCTTCACAATTACCATGATAAATTCATAAGCAAAACGAGCTACGAGCGGATAAAGCAACAGTTGAGAAAAGAACGACAAAACCCCATCAGCTCCAAGCAGAATCAAATTATTAATCGAAGTCAAAACAAGATAGACCGTAGTTGCTACATAAAACATTCTTGCCAATGCTTCAATGCACATAGTCTTAAAGGACAAAAAATCCTTTGCCGTCTGCCAAAACCCTTTAAAACCAGTCGTAGATTTAATATACAAAAAATATACCAAAACTGCCGCCGCGATCGAAAGAATTACAGCTATAATAGTCCAAACCTGAACCCCATTAATAGTGTTATTAACAGTATTTACATAGCCATCAAGTAGGCTATTAGAGCTCGAACCCCCGAGCAATGTTGATAGATCCATCCAACAACTCCTTTTATTATTATTACTTTCATAATATCATAAAATTTTATTTTTTACAAAGATAACCTTTTTCCAAAGCAATACGTGGAATTTAACAGATTAGCCATTCTATGTTATAATTTCTCTATGAACAGAGTACCATTAGCGGAGAGAATGCGTCCTCAATCTTTGGATGAAGTTGTTGGCCAAGAACAAATCATTGGCGAAGGCAAAATTTTGACCGAAATCGTCAAAAAGAAAGAACCGGTTAATTTAATTTTTTGGGGACCTCCCGGCACTGGCAAAACCACCCTCGCTCGCATTTTGGCTCACGAGTTCAAAGCTGATTTTGTCGAAATCTCTGCCGTTACTTCTGGCAAAAAAGATATCGAAGAGGTTATAGAAAGAGCCAAAACCAACTGGAATCTAAAAATCCGCACCGTACTCTTCGTAGACGAAATTCATCGTTTCAATAAGGCCCAGCAAGATGCCTTTTTGCCCCACGTCGAATCCGGCCTCATCACCCTAATTGGCGCCACCACCGAAAACCCATCTTTTGAAGTTATTTCCCCACTCCTCTCCCGTTCTCGGGTTATTGTTGTCTCACCACTAAGCAAAAGCGCTATTTTAGAAGTGCTCCATAAGACCATTATATCACAAAACATCAAAATTGTCAAAAAAACGTCCGCTAAGCCTCCCTTTATTACCGAAGAAGCCCTAGACTATCTTGCTGAACTGTCTGGCGGCGACGCCCGCTCTGCACTAGGCGATCTAGAGCTAGCAATTTCGCTTACCAACAAAATTGACAAGCAAACCATCGAAGAGGCTGCCGGCAAAAAACTCCCTGGCTACGACAAAAAAGGCGACCACCATTACGACAATATTTCTGCCTTCATTAAATCCATGCGCGGCTCCGATGTCGACGCCGCCCTTTATTATCTTGCACGCATGGTTCAGTCTGGTGAAGACCCCAAATTCATCGCCCGTCGCATGGTTATTTTCGCTTCCGAAGACATTGGTCTTGCTGGAAATGGGGCTTTGTCCCTTGCTACCGCCTGTTTTCAAGCCGTCGAAAGAGTCGGCATGCCCGAATCCGGTTTAATCTTAGCTCATGCCACTGTCGCTCTTGCCTTAAGCAAAAAATCCAGAAGAACTACTGACGCCTGGTACAAAGCTCAAGACTTAGCCAAAAAAACTATGAATGAACCAGTTCCCACCTGGCTCAGGAACGCTCCCACCAAGCTCATGAAAGACCTAGGCTTTGGCCAAGGTCAAAAATGGGAAGCCGGCTTCCATCTTGACAAAAATTATTTGCCAGACAGCATCAAAAACGAAAAAGTTTTTTAAACTTTATTAATAACTGGTATCACAATCGGCGTATGCCCAGTCGCATCAAACAGAATATGCGTAATATCAGTTTTAATTTCTTCTTTCAAAACCTTCATATCTGGATCTGAAGAAATTGATTTGTCCGTTTTTTGACGGAGATAATGTCTAATTTTCCCAATCAACTCCTCTGAATTATCGAGGTAAATAAATGCTCTAGACACGATGTCTGGCGTTTTCATCAAATGTCCAGTTTTCTTATTGAGAGTCAAAATTATCACAAAAATTCCCTCTCTAGAAATATGAATCCGATCCTTCACTACCGCTTCGTGCACTGGCTTATCTGCATCGTCATAAAGCTTATTACCAACTGGAATTCGCCCGCATTTCTTAATCGTTTTGTCTGGCAAAAGTTCAATAATATCACCATCGTCAGGCAAAATAATCCTTTCATGCGGAATACCAACCACATTCTCCGCCATCTCGGCGTTGTGTTGAAGCATATAGAACTCACCGTGATATGGCACATAGTTCTTAGGATTGAGCCTTGTTACAAACTCCACATGATCTTCAAAATAAGCGTGACCCGAAAGGTGTAGAGGCCCAATATTCGTAAGATGCGTTTTGCCATTCTGAATCACCTGTGCCCCCTCGCGCAGTAGCCCATCCACTGTATTTACAACATGTGGCTCATTTCCTGGGATTGGATTGGACGAGAACACCACGGTATCACTCGGTTTAATCTTAATATATTTATGCGCACCTGTTACCATTCGATTAAGCACTGCATTAAGCTCGCCTTGTGAGCCAGTACAAACAATACAAACCTTATCATCCGGAAGTTTCAAAGTATCTTCCATTTTAATTATCGTGTCTTTTGGCACCTTTATAACTTTAGATCGAAGCGCCACCTCGACGTTATTAATCATCGAAAATCCCGAAAATGCCACTTTCCGACCCCTCTTAGCTGCTTCTTTCAAAATTAATTCAATTCTTGAAATCTGCGACGAAAAACACGAAATAATAACCCTGCCATCCGCATAATGATCCATTACCTTACCAATGTTTTCACCTACATCATATTCTGAATGTGGATGCCTTCCTGGCGAGTCAATATTAGTAGACTCATTTAACATCAAATCTATACCTTCTTTAGCTACGATTTCGTCAATTCTTTCATAATCTGTTTGTACCCCCATCGGATTAGCTTCATATCGCCAGTCCCCCGAAAAATAAATCAAACCATTAGGCGTCCTTACTACGATTGCCGTATTCCCAGGAATCGAATGTAGAGTATGGATGAATTCCACTGAAAAGTTCTCAGATACCTTGATTTTTTCATGCTTAAACGGATCCACAGAAATATAGTTCATCTCTGGAGCCTCCTCCAGTTCAGCCATTTGTTTTTTAATCATTCCAATTGTAAAATCTGTTCCATAAATTGGCGTCAAATTCGAAAAATGTGGCAAAAGATGTTTGCATGCCCCAATGTGGTCAAGATGCGCATGCGTAAAACAGATTGCTTTTATTTTATTTTTATTATCCTCAAGATATTTGATATCTGGAATCATATAATTTACACCAGGATAATCATCTCCAGCAAATAATACCCCCATATCTATAACGATCATCTCAGATTTATATTCAACGATAGTCATATTTTTGCCGATACCAAATTCACCTACGCCACCAATCGGAATAATTTTCACCGCCTCTGGATCTGGACGCATCTGTTTTAATCTGGCATTAGTCATCTGCTCACCACCATAACCGTTATACCGAGATTTGTCTACTGGCACCCCAATGATATGTTGAGTAGCCTGCATATTTACATCTTGAGACAACATTCTCTGATGATGCACCATATCACCTTTTTTAGCTGAAACCGAAAGTTTTACCTTTCTCTGCTCTGCTTCAGCCTGCTTAGTAGCCTTCGCGGTTTTTATGTTCTCGTCCTTTTTAGCTTTTTTCTTGGCCGTCGGTTTTTTAACCAATTTTTCGTCTTTCCCACCAGGCGCAAAGTTAGAATTAAAATTCCGTTTCTGAGCTTCTTCAAATTGTTTTTTGATATCTCCTATCCTTTCTGCTCTGGATTGTAAAAGCCGAGCACGTCGCTTTTCTTCATTTATATTCATAAATTTCCTTTTTTATTACAAGTAAAATCGCTAACTCTATTATAGCAAACCGCTTGCATTTTTGCAAGGTCTTTGCTATAATAAAAACATACTAATATTGACCGACCCATCAGGGCCGGTTGTTTTAATAAAAGGAGAAAAATGGAAGGATTAGACCTTAAACAGATGTCCGCTATGGTAGACATCATCGCCGAAGAAAAAGGCTTACCTAGAGAAACCGTTCTCGGCGTTATCGAACAGGCCATTGCCGCCGCTTGGCGCAAAGACAACGGTGACAAAGACATGAATGTTCGCGCCGTTCTAAACACAAACACCGGCGAAGCCGATGTTTATATCGCCCGCGAGGTTATCGAAGATGAAATTGCCTACAATCCATCGACCGAGATTCCTCTAAAAGAAGCCGGCAAGGGTGCAAAAATTGGCGACATTATCGAAGAAAAACAAAAAATCACCAGTTTTGGCCGTGTCGCTGCTCAAACCGCCAAGCAAGTAGTCATTCAAAGACTTCGTGAAGCCGAAAACGACGCCGTACTTGCTGAATACGAAGACAAGATTGGTACCATCATCACCGGTGTTATCACTCGTGTCGAACCAAAAATCGTCCGTATTGATCTTGGTCGTGCTAACGGCATTATGCCACGCTCCGAACAAATCGACGGCGAATATTACAGCGTAGGCTCTCGCATCAAAGTTTACATCAAAAATATCGAGAAAAACGACAGAGGCGCACAACTCATTTTATCAAGAGGCTCTGCCGAATTTATCGAATGTCTCTTCCGCCAAGAAGTTCCAGAAATCGATAGCGGCACTGTCGAAATCAAAGGTATTGCAAGAGAAGCTGGTCGCCGCACCAAAATCGCTGTCACCTCTACCGTTCCAGGCATAGACCCTGTCGGTACCTTTGTAGGCGGTCGTGGAGTTCGCGTTGGCGCCGTCATGAATGAAATTGGCGACAAAGAGAAAATCGATGTTATCACCTGGAGCGACAATCCATCTGAATACATCCGCGAAGCCCTTTCCCCTGCCGAAATCAATAAAGTCGAGATCGACGGCAAAAAAGCCAAAGTCCTCGTTTCCGAAGAAATGCAATCTATTGCCATCGGCAAACAAGGCCAAAACGTTCGCCTAGCGAGCAAGCTCACTGGCTATGATATTGATATCGAACTCGTCAAGACAGTCAAAAAGAAGAAAAAAGGCAACGTAGAAGATTCCCTCCTCTCCGCTCTAGAGGAAACTTCTGAAGATCCAGAAGAAGAATAAAAATAGCTATTTTTATTCTTCTTCAAACATTTTCAAATCGCGTAGCGATTTGTTATGAACAAGAAAAAAGTCAGGACATGCGCCTGACTTTTTTCCATAATTAGTTCTCTTGCTGGACTTCTCTTTCTAAGAGAAGTCCACAGCATAATTTGGCACCTTCCTAGTTTCCCGCTTTCGCAGTATAATCGGCGCTACCGGTCTTGACTTCTGTGTTCGGAATGGGAACAGGTATTACCCCGGCGCTATGGGCACCAAATTGTAATAACAGGTGTCTATTATTACTATTGATGTACATAAGGAACCATGAATTAACTTAGATTTTAAACACCTCGGTACTTTAGATTAAGCACCGGTTGCTAGCTATGTTCAAGGCATAAAAAGGCGATGGACTCCTTAGTACTTCTCAGCTCCACGTCTTGCGACGCTTCCACTTAAAGCCTATCAACCTAATCATCTATTAGGGATCTCCTAGGGAATTCTAATCTTGGAGTGGGCTTCGCGCTTAATATGCTTTCAGCGCTTATCTCTTCCACACATAGCTACCCGGCGATGCAGCAGGTGGCCACAACCGGTACACTAGAGGTGTGTTCATCTCGGTCCTCTCG
>JAFWMK010000005.1 GCA_017545585.1 Candidatus Saccharimonadota bacterium | reverse complement strand
ATTTTTCAATTTCCTCTTTAGATTTACCCGGATTTCTACCTTCATCAAGCAAAGTTTCTTCCGTTACAAGCAACGTTCCTTCTCCATCGGAGTGAATCGAACCACCTTCAAGCACAAAATCATCCGTCCTGTACCTGTCCACTTTTTCAATATTTGCCATTTTTGCGGCAATCATATCGTCAAGATCCCACGGGAAGTAGATTCCATTCACAAGCCCACCATATCCATTAAATCCCCAATCTACCGCTCGCATCTCACCTTTATCATTTACCACCATCGTAGCACCAGTATCCCGAATCCACGAATCATTGTTAGAAATCTCTACCACAATGACATTTTCCATATTCATACCTAGGACATGTGAATATTGCGACTGATTTACGCCCAGTACTACCGGTTCATATTTCGCAATTGTTTCTACCACTTCGCGAAATGCTTTTTGCGCCGGCTTGGCCCCCTCCCGCCAGTTATCCGGTCTTTCCGGCCATAATAAATATGTACATTTATGTTCCGCTAGCTCCGATGGCATATAAAATCCATCTGCTTTTGGTGTTGAACTAAGTTTCATAAAACTCCTTTCTGATTAAAAAGTAGCAAGTTTTAATCTTGCTACTTTTTATTCTTTTTATCTTTTAGTTTTTCTAGCTATTTTTTTCTTATGATCTTTTCTTACCATATTTAGTACCATTAGCTCACCTACTACGATACATACAGCTGTAGAAATAATCAACACTTTATTCTCTTCCCATACCAATGCAAAATCATCCGGATATGGCACAAGTACAAAGAACAACGCTACAAAGAGCAACAGTAGTGGTATTAAGCCCATAATCCACTTAAGCACTGGACCCACTTTGAGCCAATAACCATTTTTGACTTGCTGACCTTGTTTATGCAATTTGATAAACGCTGCAAACATTGGGATGTAAGAAAGAAGTAGACATACCAAGGAGAGCGAGAAGAATGCCCAGAACATGTTTGAAAGTTCTTCCTCTTCTGGGAATACATAGGCAATCACGATACCTGCCACCGCCAAAACTGCTGAAATAAGACCAGTCCAAATGCTTACTACATATGGTGCACCGTCTTTGTTTCTTTTTGCCCAAGATTTTGGAAATACTCCATCTTCTGCTGCATAAGCAGTCACCGAATACACACCAAAGGTCCAAGAAGAAATATTCGAGATAAGTGTTAGAATAAACAACCCGCCTACTGTAATTGTGATAGCTTGAATTGCTGCTTCAGAAATTCCCGCATTCGCCATCAACACATTGTAAGAATCAAGGAACCCAGTGTTAGTTTGGATTTCCTCAAATGGAGTACCTACGCCCATACCAAAGGATGGGAATATGTAGAAAATCGCAATCAAAATCCCACCAAGTATAATTGCTTTTGGAATTTGCGATTTTGGTTTATCCATATCATCATAAAATGTACCAACTACCTCAAAACCTAGCATGTTAAAGATGATCAGCGCTACGAATCCAAGACCAGCCCAATCAATTCCCCCATCTGCCGATGCTAAAGGCACAAAATCTTGCCAACCTTCAATTGGGTTTGCAGTACCTTTTGTAAATAATACATAAAGGCCAAGACAACCAATCGCACCAAGCAATATCATTTTGATGATAGCACCAATATTTGATACCCAGTCAGACTGAGAAATCCTCAACATACCTAGAATCGTAACTAGGAAAATGTAGAATAATTGGATAGCTAGTACCATCCACATTTCCATCTCAATACCAAACATTTGCATGATCATCGTAGTAATGAGATCTGCTAAGGAAGCAATCCATAGTGGAAAGTTTACCCAATAGAACCAAGCTACCCTACCAGCCCATTTTTTGCCAAAGGCTTTCTTGATCCAGGTATACATACCACCCTCGGACGGATATTGTGTACCCAGCTCTGCCGAGATAAGAGCATATGGTACAAAAAACCCAATGAGCATTACCGCCCACCAGATATACATTGAGTTGCCGATCGCCGCTGTTGGCGCTACCGCATCCCCAACGAGAATTATACAGACTGTCGCAAGCACTGCCGAGAACAGCCTAAACTTATATTTCTTCTTTGGCATTATTTGCCCTCCTTTTGTTGTTTAATATAATCTAAGGTAGCTTGTGCTACTCTACCAAAATACAGCACCAAACCTCTTTGTGCTGTCAGACGGTTTTCTGCCTCATCAAACGCAATCGAATTCGGACCATCCAAAACCGAATCCGTGACTTCTTCATTTCTATTCGCTGGTAAACAATGCATAAATTTACAATTCGGATTTCCTGTCGCTGCCATCAATTCATCATTTACTTGGTAGTTTGGATAAAAATCTTTCATATAAACTTCTTTTGGCGTTTCTTTATCGTAAAGTCCGTACCAAACATCCGTATAGATAAAGTCTGCGCCCTTAAGGCATTCTGGATCGTCGCTCCAAGCGCAAGAGCCACCATAATTAAATACATTCTTTTCACCAATTTCCAACCATTCTTTGGAAATCTTATGATTTTCCGGGCCGAAGTGCACGAAATTCATCCCCATTTTAGTAGTCATTTCACAGAGCGTATTGCAAACTTGCGTAGCATCACCCACAAATACCACTTTGATCTCTTTAGCTTCTTTACCTTCTGGCCAATGGTCAAAAATCGTAATCATATCACCCACGCCTTGCGTTGGATGCACCCGGTCGCTCATCCCATTAATCACCGGCGCTTTAGAATATTTAGCCAGAGCTTCAATCGATTCATGTTTATCTACTCGGCTCATCACCATATCGCACATTCGGCCAAGTACCTGTGCCGTATCCTCAATCGTTTCGTGCGCACCTAGTTGAATTGCACCCGGCGCGAGGTTCAAGGCGTGTCCACCCAGCTCCGCCATCGCCACTTCAAAAGACACTCTCGTTCTGGTGGATTTTTGTTCAAATAGCATCGCGAGAGTTTTATGGAAAAGTGAGTTAAGGTACCCACCATTTTTAATATATTCTCGCACAATTCTTGAAGTATTAATAATGTCTAAAATTTCCGATTGATCAAAATCCGCCGTATCGATAAAGTCTTTCCTAGACGGCTCTTTATGCACTAATGTATACCCATCCATACTATATATTATAGCATAAGTGGAATAAAAATAACAAAATAAAAAATTTATTTATTTTGTTATTATGGTACCAGCTTTTAATTCAAGCGCTTCTTCCAAGTTTTCAATATTAGTGATAATACCAATTTTACCTTTTTCAGCAAATGCCATCGCCGCTTGCACTTTTGGCAGCATCGAACCGGCTTTGAATTCCGGCAAGTATTCCGCAATTTCCGAAACTGTCACTTTTTCTAATGGTTTTTGCTCCGGCGTACCAAACTTAACATACGCATTAGCCACCGCAGTCACCGACACAAATACATCCGCCTTCACCAGCTCCGCCAATTTTTCACCCGCAAAATCTTTATCAATTACTGCATCCACACCCTTAATTCTACGCAAAACTTTAGTTCTATATACTGGAATTCCACCACCTCCCGCCGCAATCACAATCACACCATCTCGAATTAATTCTATAATGGTTTTCTTTTCTATAATGTCAATCGGCCGAGGACTAGCCACCACCCGGCGCCAACCCCGCCCAGCGTCTTCTTTTACCGTCCAACCTTTTTCACGCGCAAGCGCCTTCGCTTCTTTTTCAGAATAAAATTGCCCGATCGGTTTAGTTGGATTGTCAAACGCCGGATCGGATTTAGACACCACCACCTGCGAAACCACTGTCGCCACTTTCGCCTGCCGCCCGTGAGCGATAAACGCATTGTTAATCGCCTGGGTTAGCCAATACCCAATCTGCCCTTGGCTCATTGCTACCGCCGTTTCCAGCGGCATCGCTGGTGCTTTATCAGAAGCCGCCCCTTCCTCATGGATCAAAATATTTCCCACTTGCGGACCGTTTCCGTGCACCACTACAATTTCGTATTCAGAAGAAAGTTCATAAATCGCTTTCCCTACTTCTCTTGCAATTTCTTTCTGCGCTTCTGCTGTTACTTCACCATTTTTTTGCAAGGCATTTCCACCGAATGCCAAAACCACCCGTTTTTTCATTTCTCCTCCATTAATTTCTTAAGCTCATCTTTGTATGCTTCCACTCCCGGCTGGTCGAACGGATTTACGCCGGCGAGTTTTGCCGATATCGCGCAAGCCATTTCAAAGAAATAAATCAATTCGCCAAAACCTTTTGCATCATACGACGGCACTTTAATATTTAGCACCGGAATCTTTCCGTCTGTATGTGCTTTTTGCACCGCTTCCACAATTTTTGCGTTCAAATCGTCTGTTGGATAGTCGATCACAGTTTCAAAAAGATTTCTCCGCCCGTCTTGCATAAATTGCCCCATAGAATGGAGGTCTGTAGAATATACCACCGAAGCCGGGAAAATTCCTTGCTTATTTTTGCCCTCACTCTCACCAAAGAGTTGCTTCAGCCATTCATTAAAATACATTGTAGCAGGTTCAAAACTTGCAAAAACTTCCGTATCAAAACCTTTAGAATATAGAAGTTGCCGCATAAAAGCATACTTAGCCGCCGCCGGAATTTCCGGTTTATCTACTTCTGGTTTTTGCACTTTTGGGAATTCCACGAATTCCTCCATCACTTCCGCAGCTCCACCAATCAATGCATCGATATCTACCCCCGCCACTGCCATCGGCAACAGTCCTACTGGAGAAAGCACCGAATATCTCCCACCTACATTGTCCGGAATTACAAACCGAGTGTAGTTATCTCGTTTCGCCTCATTATAAAGTGTGCCTTTGTGAGCATCCGTAATTGCGTAAATTCTTTTAATCGCCCCCACCACGCCATAGCGCTCCGCCAATTTCTTTTTGAATGCTTCAAAAGCCATCGCCGGCCCCAGCGTTGTGCCAGATTTAGAAATCACAATCACCGAAAAATCTTTATCGCCCACTTTCCTCAGCGCAAAGTCTAAATCTCTTTTGGACAAAGAATTACCCGCGTAGATAAATTCCGGTCCACCTACCGGTCTCAAAGCTTCAATCACTGCCCGGTGTCCAAGATATGAACCGCCAACACCAATGCATACTACAATATCTGATTCTTTAATAATTTTTTGCGCAGTTTCTTTGAGCTTGACTAATTCTTCTCTAGTTGGCCCAAGTGGCAATTCCACCCACCCTGCCATTTTGTCATCTTTAATTTCCCCCAAGATTTCCTTCAGCTTGCCCGCATCTACTTTTGGGCTAAAATTCAGCTCTATCATACCTAGATTATACCACCTCT